>JANYKQ010000054.1 GCA_025358115.1 Methanomicrobiales archaeon
CTGAGGAACAGGATACGCTGGAACGACGAATCCCTGCGGGTGCAAGCCAGAACAGGGCACATGGATAGTCCGGTATCCGCCCGGGTATGGCGCAGAGCTGAATGCCGCTAGAACAAAAGGAGGCTTACTCCTCCCACTCACTTTTTCGTGTTATTGTTTCTTTTAGCAGAAGCGTTTTTTTTTAAATCTCCGGCAACGGGAAAAATTATGTTGTGGGTATTTCCAGAACAACGAATTTCCGGCCGGGGCGGTTGTCAAAGGAAACGCAGGTTATCTTTGTCTATGGTTCTTCCGGTGAACAAACCGAAAGAAGCATTACAAATCCCGTCCGGAATTAAATAATCCCATGATACAGATTCCCGGCATTTCCCGCATCTTACCCGGAGAACCGGATTTTAACATCCCGCTCGTCTCTCTTATTGCGGCCAATATCATCACGATTGTCCTGGCCATCATCCAGAACTGGGACGTGGCCACGGTCATGTTCATCTACTGGGTCCAGAGTATCATCATAGGTCTCTTCACCGTAGTCTCCCTGCTCACTGCGGTTAACACAACGGTAAATGTGGACAGTGATGCCGGAATTCCCTCAAAACCCCTGTCCGCATTCCAGGAAAAATGGGGATTTCCCCTTTTCAAATGCGGACTTGCAGGTTTTTTTGCCGTGCATTATGGTTTTTTTCACTATGCGTACTATTTTTTTATCGTAGAGTCCGGCCTGTTTGGCCAGGTGAATTTTGCAAGCCCGGATCTTTATCTTGCCTGCGGCTTCTTTTTCTTGAACCATCTCTATTCTTTTTTTTATTACCGGAAAAAACCTGCGCCGGGAACCGATACCATGGGTGAGGATTTCGCAACGCCGTACGGGCGGATTATCCCGATGCACCTGACCATAATTTTTGGAGGAATCGTTACCCTGGTTCTCCAGGCTTTTGGGATCCTGTCCACGCTTCCGGTGCTTGTGATCTTTTTAGTACTCAAGACCTACGCTGATATGGACATGCACATCAAAAAACATACCCCTTAAATGAGAGAACCGGCAACAACCGGTTGAACATACGGATTTGGGGGCCGGGAAATGCCGGGCCGGGGGCATTTTTTTAACCCTCCCGGTAACTTCATTTCCACCTCCTCCTTTTTTATTTCGCCAGCCTATATCGTAACATGGAAAATAACCAGAAGGGAATTGATAACAGGGGTTTTAATCTCCTCATCATTTCCATCTCTTTAGCAGCCTTTATGTCGGCACTTGACGGGACGATCGTCAATATTGCCCTGCCGACAATTTCTTCGGACTTTCACCTCTCTTCGAGCACCGTGAGCTGGGTATCGACCATCTACCTCCTGGTGATGGCCGGCTGCGTACTGATCTTCGGCAAACTCTCCGATGGTATCGGGTTTAAGAAAGTCTTCCTGTCAGGTTTCATCATCTTTACTGTGGGGTCGTTCTCCTGCGGTCTCCTGCCGGATCTCTTAAATTCATTTCCCGTTCTTGTCGGCTCCCGTGCATTCCAGGCAATCGGCGGTGCAATGATAACGGCGATTGCGCCGGCTATGGTCACCGCGTACATTCCCATGCAGCAGAAGGGAAAGGCCATGGGAATTATCATGACCGTTGCTGCCCTTGGGACTGCCATTGGCCCGACCATTGGCGGTGTGCTCACCCAGTACCTCTCCTGGCACTGGATCTTTTTAATCAATGTCCCGGTGGGAATCTTTGCGCTTTTCCTGGGCGCAAAAGTTATCCCGGCCAGCAAACCCCATGACATACCGGCAAGCTTTGACAAGTCGGGTGCATTATTGATCTTTACCGGGCTGGCATCGCTGCTCTTTGCGGTATCCGAAGGAACAACGCTTGGATGGACATCCCCGGTCATTCTCGGTACCCTTGCTCTTGCCATCATCACGCTCTCGTACTTCGTCCTGCACGAACTCCGGGTAGCCGATCCCCTGCTGGAACTCCGCCTCTTCAAGAACCGGAATTTCCTCATGACCAACCTGATCATGTCCCTGGTCTTCTTCAGCTTTGCCGGGATCAGCTACCTGCTCCCGTTCTACCTCCAGTATGTGAAAGGCTACGGGGCATCGGATTCCGGGCTGATCCTGACGGCCCTGTCCGTGGCCATGATGGTCTCGGGTATCCTAGCAGGCATGCTCTATAACCGGGTTGGCGGGCGGGTGCTCTGCATTGCCGCCGGCTGTTTCCTTGTTGCCGGATTCTACATGATGACACTGCTCCGGGTCGGGTCTCCGACCGGATTTGTGGTCCTCTGCCTGCTGGTGATTGGCTTTAGCCTTGGCCTGATGATCACCCCGGCATCGAATATGATCATGAACTCGGTAGGAAAGGGATACCAGGGCATGGTCTCGAGTCTTACGAGCCTTGAACGGTTTGCCCCCCTGACCCTCGGGATTGCGTTTGCAAACCTGGTCTTCATCCAGGGCATTGAAGCAATTGCCAGCACTCACGGGGTCACGGAACTTTCCCCGTCTGCTATCAAACTGCAGTTAATCACCGCGGGTTTTGACCTTGCATTCTTCTGTTCGTTTATTATTGCGATTCTCATCCTCATCCTGGCCCTGTTTGCAAAGCAGGAGATCCACCCGGATTACCAGTCCGGAAATAATGATGATGTAAAAACAGGAATTATCTAAGAAATCTTTTTTTTTATGTCTGTTGAAGCACCCATGAATGGAGGGGATTTGCCCCTTGCTTTGGCTCAAAGGGGCCCGGAACCGGGAAGAAAATAACGAACACATTTTTTATGGTCCTGCCGGGAACTCCTTCCCGGTGTATTTAAAAAAAGAAAAGCCCTGACGGGCCTATTTCTTCATCAGGTCAAAGAGCCCCTTCTTTGCGGGCTTCTTCTCCTTGGGTGGGCCGGGGTAATACGGCGATTCGATCTCAAGGCGGGGGGAAGATTTTTCCTTAAATTCATCGGCAACCAGGGGCAGGTGGCCATATTTTTTTGAGTTTCCCCCGGATAGGGTAATTATCTCGTCCCGGGCTTTCCCCCCGGAGAGTTCCTCGGCTACGAGCGGGAGATGGGCGTATTTTTTCTTTTGGGATAAGGGCGGCTGTCCCTGCGGGTAGGAAAAATATCCCGGGGCAATCACTTCTTCCTGCACAGGATCCCAGAGATCTTCCGGGGGTTCTGCAGCAGGTGCCTGTTTCTTTTTGGATATTTTGACTGACACCGGCTGGGCTGACTTCTGTATCTGGGGCGGAACGGGTTTTACCGGTAATGCCGGGTGATCGAACGGCGTTCCGCACCGGTTGCAAAAGAGCGTCTCATCATCCAGGGGAGATGCCCCGCACTTTGAACAGACCGGTTTTATGTTCACGGGTTCTGCTCCAATGGTTGCGCCGCACCGGTTGCAGAACTGTGATTCTGCATCCATTATAGTATGTCCGCAGCGCGGGCAGACCGGGTTGATATTCACCGGTTCTTTCTGGTATCCTGCACCGCACCGGTTACAGAAAAGGGATTCTTCATCCGGTGCGGGACTGCCACACCTGCTGCAGACCCGGACTTCGGGTTCCGGTTCCGGCATGACCGAAGCCCCGCACCGGTTGCAGAACTGGGCTTCTGCATCAGGTATGGTATACCCACAGCGCGGACAGGGAATTTCCGGTGCTGCGGGAGGGTATTGTGTCCCGCACCGGTTGCAGAAGAGCACATCATACCCGGGAGCAGTTTGACCGCACCTGCTACAGACAGGTAATCGTAATTCCGGCTCATCAATGATCTGGGAACCGCACCGGTTGCAGAACTCCGACTGGTCATTCAACGCCGGAGTACCGCATCGTTCACATTTTTTTGCCATGCAACTATGTAGCGTATCATGGGATTGTGTATATAATCTGCGGTTTTTTAAAAAAATGAGAACAATTTCCGGCTAATGATCCCGGTTTTTACCGGTTCCCGGTAAAAAGTCCAAATAGGGGATGGACATAAGAATGATTACTGATCCTTACACGGAGTCTTGTCCCATGGCACCCGTTCTTCTGAAAAAAAACCTGAACCAATGGACAATCGGCATTGTCCTGCTCGCAATTATTGCCGTTATCCTCATCCTGTCGGTTACCGGCATCTTGCCTTCGGGGAATTGTCCGGTTGCCGCCTGCAGCCCGGCCGGTCTTTCCGGTGCAGAAAATGTGCCGGTATTTCCTGCGCCATCCGATAAGATTGCGGAATTAAAAGACCCGGCGTTCACCGGAAAACTTTACCAGGAAGCCCTTGCCACCGAACCGCTGCTGGCTGCCCCGGGTACCCAGGTGCATATGGGTTTCTGGTCCGGAAAGGGAAACCATGGCAGCATGCTCCGGGTGCTTGACGCCATCAATGAGGGACCGGCCGCATCAGCCAAACCTCCTAACCGTGCGATCTGGGACGAAGGGACCACTGCTTACTACAATTACCCGTCGTACCGCCGGATTCTCGATGAGCACTGGTACGAGCGGGCTTCGGCCCTGAACGGCTCGGTCCTGATCTTTGGCAAAGCCTATTCCGATCCCTACCCGGTCACCTTTGCCGATTCTGACCGGATCTGGGGGGAGTATTCCTCCCGCTATACCGAAGTGGCTGAACCCATAGCAACTGCAACCGGTAACCCGGTAAAGGTCTGGTGTTTTGTCCAGGGAGCAAAACCGAACCGGATCTTTTACACGTATGAGCTGCCACAGCTCCGGGAGATGGAGCAGAAAGGATATGCCCAGGTCTATTTTGCAAAGTCAGTTGATGCTGACTGGACAAGACCGGAAGACTGGCTCATGGGGACTGCAAATGTAACCGCTGCAACCGGATGAGGATCCTGACGTATGCCCGCACAACCCCCCAAACCCAGTTCAGCAGTAATGAGCATAGCTTTTGACCTTATCTTCCGAAAAGGAAGGTCCCCCCCGTCCTGCCCGGCACCGGATGATATCGACCTGCTCAACCGGATCCGGGACAAGGTGCAGAACGAATCCCCGGCGGTCTGCCGGGATGCCCTGATCCGGATCCAGCGGCTCTCGCACGATGTGTATGAGGTCTGCGGGGCATTCCGTGATGGGGAATATGGCAGCGGGGACGAGGCTATGGTGACGGCGCTCGATCTGCTCCGGAAGAAATGCCCCGGGTTGTCAGACGAGGAGTACCAGAAGGCGTTTGCGGTCGGGATGATGTGGACGGCATTCTGACAGAATAACAATGGTGAGCGCCTGCACCCTGATATGGATCTCTTGAAAGAACTCGCCGAAAAAAACCCTATCCTCAATTTGCTTTGACCGGAAAAAATATCAAATTCCCCGTACCCGGTTATTGAAAAGTACCGCCGCATTCCGGCTTATTGCAGCGCCATTATGACAGGGAATTACCTGTTTCCTCGGCAAGCGCTTTGAGAAATAGTTCGAGAAACGCATGCCGCTCAAGGGCAATCTTCCTGCCCGTTTCCGTGTACATCAGGCTCTTTAACTTCAGCAGTTTGTCATGAAAATGCATAACCGCATCATCCATACTCCCGCCATGTTCTGCCGCCCGCATGAAGGTCCGCGCAATACCCACTGCCCCGAGAGCATCCAGTTTGTCTGCATCGGAGAGACACTTTGCTTCAGGGCTTTCTGGTCTTTCCTGTGACCGGAACCGGTGGGTTCGTATTGCAGCACAGATTGCAGGAATAAGACGGGAGTTGTAGTGAATTGATACCAGGAATGCTTCTGCCATTCGTGCTCCTTCTGCTTCATGCGGCAGTCCCCGTTCTTTCTCAAGAGGACGGGCGATATCGTGGAGCAGCGCCGCAGGAATAAGAATATCCATATCCGCTGCCTCATGCTGGCCGATAACCCGGCATAGGCTCGTGACGCGTTCCGTGTGATCCATGCCATGGGAACCTGCCTCTCCCAGTTGGCTCCTGGCATAGATGCGGATTCGTTCTATGGGTGTTTCCATTTTTTAGTGTCCTGTAACGATATCCTGTGGCTGAATGGGGGAAAAATATTCCTGAATTATTCTGCGGACGTTCATATGTTTTCATTCCTGGTTGTCAAGATTTACTGATGGGACGTTAATCAGTTTTTTTTGTCGGGATGATGGGGAGGACGTTTTAGGGAACGGATATTTTTTAATCAGGCAATCAGTTTGTCTTTTTCATAGTATTGATGGGGGCCGATGCCCCCATATCCCCGGATATGATGAACGAAGCCGCCCCCGGAGGGGCTTCCTGTGCGGCGGATCAATCGGTTTAGTATCTGCACTCCTTCATGTTCCAAGGTTTTTTTTTAATTATTGACTCTGTTGAAACGTACATGAACAAAGTGTTCGCACCCAAAGCATGAAAATCTGATACCCTTACTTATCGACCTCAGGAATCTTCCCACCCCTTTGGGGGTCGCTCGGCCGCCTCGTCGGGGCCTCGCTGGGCAAATCTGTTTACGGAGAAGTATTTTAGTCCTTGGACCGCCGCACAGGAAGCCCCGTCAGGGGCGGCGGCACAATCCTGTTGATATTTTGAGCGGGACCCTTTAACTAAACTGAACAAAAAATCTGATTTTCATGGGAAATCCCATGGAAAAACGCCTCAATCTTTTAGGGGAGAATTTGCATTGCGTGTTATCGTCCCCGGTGGTATAGGGGGGTCAAGGGGGTTCACCCCTTGGGATGCCTCCCCCTCCGGGGGAGAGAGGGGGTCACACTCCCTTTTTTTAAAAAGAGAGAAACGAACTTCTAAAAAGAGCAGGATTAACGAAAAATAAGGGAGAAAATCCAATCAACCGCATTGCCCAGCGAGGCCCCGACTAGGCGGCCGAGCGACCCTCGAAGAGGGTGGGAATCATCCTAATCGTAGAATCAGGCATAAAATTTTAATCAGAGTTTTAGAGAGCCCTCCCAAAAAAATCCATATCCCTCTCCTCCCGCCCCCAATCCCCTGCGACATCCTTTTTGCAATTGCAGTCGCAATAGTATACCCATGGAGAGTTGTGTCCACCGGATAGAAGTTCATTATATCACCGATCCCCGGTTAAAGACCCGGACGAGCAGGATTAAATCCTTAGGGTTTCCGGTCGATGAGCTGCATCTCATCGATGTCTATACCCTCGCGACCTGTACCCGGGATTTTTCCGGAAAAGAGTTAGCAGAGATCGGTGCACAACTCATCAATCCCGTTGTCCAGAAGTTCCTGGTAGATACACCGACCCGGATTCCTTTTGATTATGCCATTGAGGTCGGGTTTCTCCCGGGTGTGACCGATAATGTCGGTACCACGGCCCGGCAGACCATCGAGGACTTCTTCTCCATGAAATTCGGTGAAGGGGAAGCGGTCTATACTTCCCAACTCTTCCTGGTCTGCGGCACGCTCTCCCCTGCCGAACTCCGGAAACTTGCTACAACTCTTGCCAATCCCCTGGTCAACCGGGTTCTCATCAAAACCCGTGCGGAATATGGTGACAAGGGCATGGGGACCATGGTGCCGGTTGTCCATCTCAATGAACTGCCCAATGCGGACCCGGTGTACCTGGATCTCGATGACGAGGAACTTGCACGGATTGGAAAAGAAGGAATTATTGATTCCCGGACCGGGGAGAGGAGAGGACCGCTTGCCCTTGACCTGGCCCAGCTGCATGCAATCCGGGACTATTTCGATGATGAAGGAAGGATGCCGACCGATATCGAGCTCGAGTCGCTTGCCCAGACCTGGAGCGAGCACTGCAAGCACACGATCTTTGCCTCGGCCATGGATGACGATGTGCCCCGCGGCCTGTATAAAACCTTCATCCAGGATGCAACCAAAAAGATCCGGGCCGAGAAGGGGGATAAGGACATCTGCGTCTCGGTCTTTACCGACAACTCGGGTGCTGTCATCTTCGATGACACGTTCCTCGTGACCCACAAGGTCGAGACCCACAACTCCCCGTCTGCCCTTGACCCGTTTGGCGGGGCCCTAACGGGGATTGTCGGGGTCAACCGCGATACGATCGGGTTTGGTCTCGGGGCAAAACCCTGCATCAACTTCTATGGCTACTGCGTTGGCGACCCTGAGTCGGATCCCGCATTGTTCCGCGGCAGAAATGCATCCATGCCCATCCTCTCCCCCCGGCAGATCCTGGATGGGGTTGTGCGGGGCGTTGGGGTTGGCGGGAACTGCTCGGGCATTCCCACGCCGCAGGGCTGGTGCTGGTTCGATGACCGGTACGTAGGAAAGCCGCTTGTATTTGCCGGCACGGTCGGCGTCCTGCCCCGCGAGCATGCGGGCCGGAACCTTTCGGAGAAGAAGGCAGAGCCCGGCGATCTCATCGTGGTTGTGGGCGGCCGCGTTGGCAAGGATGGTATCCACGGGGCCACGTTCTCCTCGGAAGCCCTTGACCCGGCCAGCCCGGTTACGGCGGTCCAGATCGGCGACCCCATCACCCAGAAGAAACTCTCCGATGTGATCGTCAAGGAGGCCCGGGACCGGGAACTCTACCGCAGCATCACGGACAATGGTGCCGGTGGGATCTCGTGTTCGGTGGCCGAGATGGCAAAGGAATGCAATGGCTGTCATGTCTATCTCGACAAAGTGCCCCTCAAGTACCATGGCATGGCCCCGTGGGAGATCTGGATCTCGGAGTCGCAGGAACGCATGACCCTTGCGGTTCCTATGGGAAAACTCGAGGAACTCATGGCCCTGATGCAGATCCGGGACGTGGAGGCCACCGTGATCGGCAAGTTCACCGCCTCCGGCAGTTGTCTTGTCGAATGGCATGGCACGGTCGTGATGGATGTCCGGCTGGAATTCCTCCATGACGGCCTGCCCAAAAAGCACCTGGCTACTACCTATACCCGGAAAACGTATCCCGAACCGGATGCTCCCTGCCCGGACCGGCTGGATGCCACCATGCGCTCGATGCTGGGCCGGAAGAATCTCTGCTCGAAAGAGTTCATCTCCCTCCAGTACGATCATACCGTGCAGGGCGGTCATGTGCTCGGCCCGGTGCAGGGCCGGGGCCGGGTGCAGTCCGATGCAACGCTCACCAAAGTGGTGCCCGGTTCAAAGAAGGGTGTTGGCCTTTCGCAGGCACTCTTCCCAACGTACTCGGAGATTGACCCGTACCTCATGGCCGGGGCTGCGATCGATACCGCAATCCGGGGTCTCATTGCGGTCGGTGTTCCGCTTGATACGATCGCAATTCTCGATAACTTCTGCTGGTGCTCATCGGATGAACCGGAACGGCTCGGCCAGCTGAAGCTGGCGGCCCGGGGATGTTATGTTTTTTCCGTTGCTTTCGGCACTCCGTTCATCTCGGGCAAGGACAGCATGTACAATGATTTCTCGGGATTCGATGCCGAAGATCGCCCGGTTAAAGTTTCAGTGCCTCCCACTCTGCTCATCTCCTCCATCGGGATCCACCCGGATGTGGCAGCATCCGTATCCCTGGATGCGAAGATCGATGGCGACCTGGTGTATGTGATCGGCGATACGGCTATTGAACTGGGCGGCTCGGAATATTTCGCCCACCTTGGCGCAACGGGAAATATGGTCCCGGAACTGGATGTTGTGCCCTTGAAAGCCCGCTATGCCCGGCTGACCGATGCCCTCACCCATGGTCTGGTCGCCTCGGCCTTCCCGGTCAGCCACGGGGGCCTGGGAACGGCCCTTGCCAAGGTTGCCATTGCCGGCCAGCTGGGCATGGATATCACCATCCCGTCCTCTATGCGCCCGGACTACTATCTCTTCTCCGAGTCGCTGGGCCGGTTTGTTGTCACGATAGCCCCGGATCACAAGCGGGAGTTCGAGCGCATCTGCGGTCTGGATGCCCTGCTGCTCGGGCGTGTTGCTGGCAAAAACCTGCGGATAACTTCCGACAAGCTCCTGCTGGACCTTCCCGTTGCGGAACTTGAGACCGTGTATAAGACACCGTTCCGGGGGTTCTGATCATGACAACCGCGCAAAAATTCTCCCAATCGACAACCGGAAAGACCCGATCTCACGGGCCAGCTAAGATTGATGAGAAAGCGCTCATCATGAGCGGCTTTGGGATCAACTCCGAGATGGAGACGAAAGAAGTGCTCGCCCGGGCCGGCATGGATGCAGATATTGTCCACATCAATGATCTTATTGCCGGCCGGATGCAGCTTTCTGACTACCGGCTGCTGGTCTTTCCCGGGGGTTTTTCCTATGGGGATGATACCGGTGCCGGCAATGCCTATGCCAACCGGGTGAGGAACAATCTCTGGGATGACCTGCTGGAGTTCCTTGACGGGGACAACCTCGTCCTAGGGATCTGCAACGGCTTCCAGATCCTGGCAAACCTCGGACTGGTACCCGCCTTTGACCGGCATTACACCCGCGACATTGCCCTGATGCCCAACCGGGGCGGGAGGCTCGAATGCCGCTTTGTCTCGCTCAAACCTGCGGCCGACAATCTCTGGACAAAGGGGATCGAACGGCTCTACTGCCCGGTGGCCCATGGCGAAGGCAATCTCTCGTGCTCACCCGAGACGCTCCTGCGCCTGAAGCGGCAGAAGATGATCACCTTTACCTACTGCCGGGAAGATCTCACCCCGGCCTATGGGGAGTATCCCTGGAACCCGAATGGTTCGGTTGAGGATATTGCCGGCATCACGTCTGCGGACGGCAAGGTGCTCGGCCTGATGCCGCATCCCGAGCGGGCAATGGAGTTTGTCAACCTGTATGACTGGCCGCTGCGAAAGGAAGAGATGCGGCGCAAGGGAGTGCCCGTGCCAACTGAATCCATGAACATGCACCTGTTCCGGAATGCGGTTGCGTATTTCCGGTAAACGGGAATCATTGGACATTTTTTAACCTTTTTTTCAACCCTTTTTTCTATGCCCTGAATTGCGGCACCGGGAATGAAATCCCGGGGATTATCCCGGAACACTTTTTTCATCAGGCCCGATTCTGGATTGTGATGGTTCCGAAGAGCCTGTTGAAACCTGGAGAGAAATCACGTTGTAACCATGGGGGAATTCTATGAGAAATATTATCAAGGGATTCCCGGCGAACACACAAATATGCGATAAGATTCTGAGTGTTAATGAAAAAACCCGATAAACCCGGGGGTCAAGGGGGCGCACCCCTTGGGATGCCTCCCCCTTTGGGGAAGAGAGGGGGTCACTCTCCCGGTTATCGAAAGAGAAAACCCGAAATGCAGCAAGAACATTTTGAGGTCAGTTTAGGTAATGGGTTTCTGCTCAAAATCTCTACAGGATTGTACCGCCGCCCCTGACGGGGCGCCCCCGCGGCGGCCTAATGACTGAATTTCCCCCATAAACTGATTTGCAAAAGCGAGGTCTGGTCGATGCATCTCCACAATGGTGAAAAGCTTCTCACAAATCAGAGAAGAAAAATATCCGAGTTTCACATTCTGGTATGAATTCGGACAGTTCATGTACGTTTCAACCGAAACAATTCTGTATACCCCCGAAAAAAAATCATAGGAAAACTGTGGTTCCGGAATTTATTCTCCATTACCGGAGTAATTATCCCGGCCTGTTCAACACCCGTTCTCCGGCATTCCAGCGACACCCTCTCACAACAAAACCAAACCGAAAAAAACCGGTCCGGCCGGTCCAACCGTAACTCCCCGGTAAATAATGAATCCAAAAAAAAAGATTTTCCCTTTTTACATTATACTTTCAAGTTTTTGTTCGAGAACGCCAAGACCCTTCCTTATGTCTTCCAGGTTCCTGCCACCCGTGAGGATGATCTTTCCTGACGAGAAGATGAGAACTACGATCTTGGGGTCCTTGATCCGGTAAACGAGACCGGGGAACTGCTCGGGTTCGTACTCGATGTTCTCAACATTGAGCGTAACTACGATCTTGTTGAGGTTGATGTACTTGCCGAGATCGTACGAGCAGACCATGTTGGTGATCGCAACCCTCAAGGAACCCAAGGTTGCGATCACCAACATGGTCTGCTCGTACGATCTCGGCAAGTACATCAACCTCAACAAGATCGTAGTTACGCTCAATGTTGAGAACATCGAGTACGAACCCGAGCAGTTCCCCGGTCT
>JANYKQ010000067.1 GCA_025358115.1 Methanomicrobiales archaeon
TCGCGGATGAGGAATTGCATTTTGGTCTTCCCCACTGCCATTGACTTAAGCATCGGCAGGAAGAACTGGGGGCTGGAAAGCCCCCAGAACCGGCAGGCAGGAATGCCTGCCCTACGATGCGTTCCGACCGCCAACCTCACATTCTATTTCCTTAATTCAATGGCAGTGCCGCCCCCCCCCAGCGCCACCCCGACTCCTGACACAGCTTCAACCCCTCAAGGGCAAAAAAAACCGGGCTCCTCAGTCAGAAGGTGACCGCCAGAGCCCGGGGAATTTCGATATACAAGTAGGATCAGGTGTATTCCCGGTGCCAGTCTGTATAAAAACCGGAACCGAAATCTGCGGGGTATCCTAAGACCAATTCTTGCGTTACCCCAAAATCTCATCCGAAATTCTTGAGACAACCTTCCATGAAACCCTCAATCTGTCAAGGGGTGGCGGAAAAACCCATGTCAGCCTCAAGTTCCCATCCCTCAATGCCGATACTGATCAGACCTCACTAAAACCGGGATAAAAGGCAGGGAAGGCACGCAAGTTTAATTCCTTGGTGGGGGTTCATTTTCATCTTCATTATCAAGGGTGGTTTTGAGGCGGATTTCAAAATCACTTCGATCTGAGAGGAAGAAACGGAGTGGGCGCTGACTTCCGTCGGGCATCACCGGCTTGGTCGCATTGACTTCCAACAACAAGGATTTAATGATCCGCTGCAACGCGGGAGAATAGTTGACTTGGGGTACCAAGTGCGCTTGAAACTCACTTCCTGTCCAGCGCAGAACACCACCCGAATGGGTCAACTTGCGGAAGTAGTCATGATCGTCCCGGTAATTGTCATACGCTTTTTTGAAGGGTTGCAGAGTCCGATAAAACAGGTTGCGAGCGCTCACTTTGATTGTATCCATCAACTCTTTTTTGGCCGTGTCGAACCGGTGCATGCCTTGGGCAATCAATTGCTCCAGGCGTGACTCTTCCTTTTGAACGGTTAGCTTTTGCTGCTCGTTTTCCTCTATCTGCCGGTTGAGCTGGTCGATTTTTTGGCGACGATTGGTTCGTTTTTCCTCGTAGTGCTCACAGGCCTGGCGCAACCGTCTCAGGATTAGAGTCAGTTTGGGGTGGTCGCTGGCGGCGGTCGCCGCGTCGGCCAGGCGCTCTTCCAAACCGGCGATTTGAACCCGTCGTTGTTGTTGGCGGTAATCAGCCTGTTCTTGTTCCACCAGCCATCGGCCTTGTTCGTGTTTGAGCTGCATGCCTTTTTGCTGAAGCGCCCTGGCCTGGCCGCTTTGGATTTGCCGGTCGTCGATTTGACCCGCCAGTTTCGCATATTCAACCGTACGATAACTGGTGATCTGGTTGATGCCATAGTGCTTGTCCAAATACTTGAAATCATTCTCTTGTATCCACCGGTTGAAAATCAACGTGACCATCTCTGCGGCGGGTCGTTTCGGATCATCGGTCAACACCGACACCTCAATCTGTTTGCCTGCCGGATTGGTCGCCAGCACGATAAATTGCCGTATCCGAGGGTCTTTAGCCCATTTGCGCTCAATGAACTGAAAACGATACACTCGCACATCATCGGCCCGGTTGCGTTTTCGTTCCAATGTGAACTCCCCTCCCTGATCTTTCTGGCACCATTGTCCCCTTACATAACCTTTTTCCCAGGTGATCAAGTGGAGGTAAGGATCGGCCACGATCTTTTCGAACACCTCCAGGCCAAAGATTCCCCGGTCCACAATCAGTGTGAGCTCCTTTTCCAAAGGCCAGCCCAGAACATGACGCGCCCTCGACACCACGCCCCAGACTCGTTGCCGTAGATCGGCGAAATTATCGGCACACTGGCAATACACTGCCTCCCCGTTGACGGTGTGGAGAAAATCGCTATGTAATGCCTTGTCAGCCCAACGGATCGCTGCACACCATCCTTTGAGGACCGGCTTCATTCCTGTGTAGTGTTTAGTGTGCGGGTCCAGATAAAAATCCCCTCCGTTCCCGGCCTTCACCTGTCCAAGGTTCCAACGCCACACGGCTTGGATTGTCGGCGTGGAAGCCAACCGTTCCAGCACTTCCCTCTGGGGGGTGGGAAACCGGGTCACTTGTCCAAAAAGCACATTTAAATCATCCCAGTTCAGATACTTGGTTTGCTCGACATTATGGCAGCCCAGCAACACGCTGGCCATCCACTGCTGAAGCAGGGGTTCGGGCTCCTGACCCGCCACCATGATTTCTATCAATGCCTTCCAGAACAAGATCACACCCAGATGGTCCGACCAGTGGGTTTGCCCTTGAACCCATGGTGTAAAATCGGGAATTAGATTGCGAGTTGCAAGCTCACCACCCACGGTTTTTTCCACCAACTCGCAACCTGTTTCCCCCGTTGAATCCAGCACGACTGCCCCGGCAGAGGGTGCCAGGATCGGATGTTCTTCTGATATTGGCGCAACCACAGGCAAATCCATTTCTTGAGTCTCCCCCCTGGAACGTAAAGACTGCAACAGGGGCCGCAGGGTTTCCCCAGAAAGCCGGACCTTAAACACCTGCCACACTTCTTCGCGCAGTTGCTGATTGTAGCGGCCCCGATGATGTGTGTACACCTCATCAAAGCGGAATTCGATGAAACTGGCAATGGCTGGATTGAGCTTGCGCCGCCCCTCCCGCCCTTCCAACGCCTGCTTGAGTCGCTGGGCATCCCCAGATTGCAAGGCCTGGCCCCAACCTCGTATCGTCTTCCGGTCAAATTCAAAAACCTCCTCCAGGCGGCTCACCTTCAAACCGGCGTTATACAGATTGGCTACCAGCAGCTTGAACTGAGGGTGCTTGCGATCTTCGGGCACGGTTTCCAGCAGTTCACACCCATAATACACATGTATGGTTTGGTGAAGCTCATCCCGATAGAGACTCAGCGAAGGATTACGCTTGTCAGTAGGGAGTAATAATTGCAGGGCGCTATCAACTTCCATAACGATTTAACACGACAACTTCTATCGCATAGACTGGCCCCTTTGACAGAAAAATATCCCCTGCCCACGGCCGGCCTCTTAAGGTTCCAAGACAGCGCCTGATACTGTGGCAAGAAAAAACGGCCTTTCCCAAAAGCCACACGCATACCGGCCAGCATGACTATCCCCACTTACTCTATCGGTCAGATGTGTTTGTTTTGACGATTATGTTCAACCCTGTATTAGTGGATTTAAACTTGCGTGCCTTTCCTGCCTTCTATCCCGGTTTTAGTGAGGTCTGAAATTTCCTTGCGATGCGTCCCGCGCCCAAAATGCCCCAGCGAATTGTATCTGCCATGGGAACAGTCTAAACCCGGATTGCGTGAATGTGAACCTGGTTTTTCGGGCATCTTAAAGGGACATATTCGCCTTAGATTATCG
>JANYKQ010000060.1 GCA_025358115.1 Methanomicrobiales archaeon
CTGCTGCATTCTGCCGGATTCGGGGATATCTCTCAACGGTTAAGAAAAATGACCGGCCGGTTCTCATATCGCTTGTCGGCGCATTTCAGGGAAATCCATTCACACCTACTTGCGCTCACAGGACCGGCTGAATAGTTACCATTTTTTTTGATTTTAGAATAGTAAAAAAGCCCTTGAATTAGAGAGGAGGCACAATTACCTAATCCAGCTATCGCAATTTTGATTTTTTCCATGTTCAAATAGTGATTATTTTGTTATATTAAACCAATGGGTAAAATAATTCAAACGATGTTTCTGATTTATGGGTGTAGGTTTAGAGAGTCCTTCGTTCATTTTCTTATGTTTGAATCATAGTAAATTCCCACGAAAAAATGCTGGGTTTTTATGAGATATTTTTGTCCGTATCTCTTGGTATTTCTCACGTCGGAATATCAGATACAAAAAAAGGTCTAAATTTTAGTAATTTAGTCTAGTATAGACAATTTTGTTGACTACTCTGATCCCAAGTAAACAGGTATTGCAGAAAAAATTCAGAAATTCACAGAATATTTAAGAAACTCGGAAAATTTACTTGAGATACGACAAAATACGGTCATTTATTACCAGCAACCCAACTTAAAAAATTTCAGAAATGTCCCCCTTTTCAAAAGTCTTATCAGGATATCGCGCGTAAAGAGAGATCATCCCAATTTGGGGAGGATTTTATGAAAACAAGCTGGAATGAAGCGGATTCTAACCAGCTAAAAGGTAGCTCCATAGCAGCACTTAAGCACTGGTGGTCCGATTCTCTAAATTATTTCTTGGTAGTGGAACAAATCAGTGCGCGAGATGAGATAGAGGGGAGACTCTTCTCGGCTCATATGATTACGTAGAGCCGTTGGTAGGTATACACTCTGTTCGCGGGCGCGTGGAGAGCTTTATCACGTCGTTAGTATGTAATGCGGCAGTGGATATCGGGGTCTTGTGTGGAACAGGAGCCGACATTCGCGGGCGCGTGGAATGCAGCCTGCTGGATCGGGAGATCGATGGCAAAGTAGTGGAGCATTGCTACGACAGTACCTAATATCGCCAGTGCAATAATGGACCATACCAGTTTTTTCAGTGCGTCAGATTGTTGTATTTCGGACATTTACCGATCTCCGGTGATACTCCTTTCAGACACAATCATTGATTAACGTTGTTTTTAATGGGGATCAATAGACGCGTTTCATTTGGCTGATATGAATTACTGATGCGTATTGAAGATTTGAAAATAAAAATATTCTACAATCCATTATGTATTTCTTTAAAAAAGCATTGTTGAATTCCTATAGCAGCACTTTGTCGCCGATGATACGATTCTCTCACTTTTATTCAGAGAGCGATAGCCGGTTCCCGGGCAGATCAACAATATAACGATCTGCCAATGATATTTGCGACGAAAAAATGGGGTTTCACGAGGGATCTAACACCCAATGTCGGGACTGCAGCAGGAATGACGACAAGCCAGCCATGTAACCTGATCAATCTGGTTAGCCTGATAGAGATTATTACAATTCTTGATGCCATCAACATCGTACCATGATCCATTGTGCGGCGCCTGGACCTTCTGCTGTTGCGGCAGGTCAATGGCGAAATAGTGCACCCCGGCAACAAACGCTCCTGCGATCGAAAGGCAGATCATGAACAATACGAGCCGGGCAAGCGGCGATCTTTTGGAACCTGACATGGGGAAAACCATCCTAATAATTAAGCGTTAATTTTTGATTGGGATGGATAGTATAAAAACCCGGGGAATTTGGAAGAAATGCAGGGAAAATGTTCCAACACGGTGTTCATGCCGGAAACCCCATAGCAGCATCCGATTTTAGAGATTTTTTTTCTGAAGAGTTTTTTCCGAGTATAGATCCAAAAAATTCCCGATTGTAGCATATGATATTGCTAAAAGAATTTCTCCGCTTCGTTTTTGAATGAAATAATGTACATCCATGCCTATCAGATGCAATAAAAACACCTTCTTAGATATCGATATCCCGGCGTGATGGGTGTGACAGGATAACGCCCATCCTATTCCTGCCACGGGCAGGTTGTGGGATAGGGGGCGGATCGCAGATTAAAAAAGAACCGGTAACTAATTATTTTTAGAAAAAGTGATAATCCAATCCTATGCCGTTGCCGTTACTGATGTGTTCACCGCAGTAGTTTCTAAAGGCGTTATCGTGGGATTGACGGTTTTGGTTGGTTCTGCGGTTGGCGGGGGCCTGAGATCAACCTGGAAATCGATGATTCCCTTGGGTGCCGTGGTTGTCTTGCGTTCCATCGAGATGCCATTTTTATACACTTCAATGGCGAGCAGATCGGATGAACCATCCAGTTTCTGGATGGATGCCACGACCGGGCCGTTAATCGTTGAAATCATAAAGAACTGGTCTCCGGTATCCTTATCCGCAACTGAAGTCTGGCCGCCGGGAGTACCATACGTGCCGCTGAACTTACCCGGATAGGTAATCCGCACCCAGACTCCATTGGGCGGAACAGCGAGCTGGGGTGCTGTCGTGGGGCTCATGAGTACTTCCGGCGTGGTGACAACCGGAGCGGGGGTCTGGACCGGGGTTGGTGCCGCTGTAGTAACGACAGGGATGGGAGTAATTGCCGGTGTGACTGCCGGTGCCTGCGGGGTTGTGCCGGCAATGTTTGAGAAGATGACCATGCCAATGATGGCTGCCAGGATAACGATGGCTATGACAGCGATAGAGGCGAATTTCATTTTTCGTGGTGGCTGAACCGGTGTGGTGGCAGGAAGGACTGGCAGGAACGGAGCCGGTGATGCAGTAGAAGAAGCCTCCGCAGGCACGGTCTCTCCGGAAACCGGTTGTACCGGTGTATCGGCCAGCGGGGGAACTTCAGCGGGAGTTTCAACAGCCGGGGTTTCAGCAAGTGGTGGCGGGGCAGGATACTGGCGGGGAACCAGGGGGGCCGGTTCACTGCGGCGGGGAACTGAATCTTCAATCAGGGGTTCTATCGAGTGAATAACCTCTTCAAGTGTACGCTCCTTGCGTTCTGCACCCATGCCAAAGACCGGGGGGGTTGGGATCTGGACCTGGGGAACTGCGGACGGTGCAGCTGGCGGGGGGGAAGTAACCGGTGGTGTTGAAAAGGCCGGTGATGATACTGCCGGTTGTTCTGCCGGAGCTGCAACCGGTGTCCCGCACCGGTTACAGAACACGGATTCGGGGGGGACACGGTTGCCGCACCGGGAGCAGAACGAACCAACGGGCAGGGTTGTTGTCTCAAAGGGACGTGGCATCGATGGTACGGAGTCGATGATACTTCTCCGGGGCCGGGAGATCTCGACCTTCTTTTTTTGCGATGATGAACCCGAAATATCCGGATATGACGGGGTCGGTGTATCCGGATTGCGGGCAGATTCCAGGTCCGGTGCAGTTGCTCCGGAGAGTACTGTGGAATGATCAAAAGCAGCGATCCGCTCTTTGATCACCCTCAACCAGTCATCCCGTTCCCTGCGCCGTTCGCCGCTGGCTTCGCGGGGAAAGGTAAAAATCATCTGGCGCGTTGTGAGGCCTTTTGCTATAATGGTGAACGTAAGGATGGGGTCACGAATTGCATTCTCGCCACCATCAACCGTACTGATGGTTCCGATCAGTATCTCCTGGGGGGGGATGACTCCTTTCTTGTTGTCAAGAAGAATCAGGCGCTTACTGGTAAGAACTGCATCAAACACTACCGATTTTACTTTTATATTATGAGCCTCTAGGAGAATTGTTTCATCGTTATATAATTCAGGAATACCCATACAACCCCTTCTCAATAATATTTAGGTTATTGACAGAAAATAAGGATTTGCAAAAAAACCTGCTATTTGAATAAAACAGCCTGCATGAAACCGGGCAGGACCTGCTCCGGAAAATGAATTTTTGAATTGCTCCCTGCCATATCACGGTTTTTCTGATTCTTCGTCAGCAGAGCACTCAAAAAATTATGGGAAAATCAGAGATATTCCCGCTCATTCATGTAGGGGCGAAGGACCGGCGGGACCTGTACACGGCCATCCGCTTCCTGGAAGTTTTCAAGAATTGCACGCATAACGCGCGAAGTTGCGATCGCGGTGGAATTTAAGGTATGGATGTGCTGTTTTACCACAAACTCACTTTTATCCCGAACCTTGATGTTGAGCCGGACCGCCTGGTACGAGGTGCAGTTGGAACAGGAGACAACCTCCCGGTAGGCATTTTCCCGGGGCATCCAGACCTCGATATCATACTTCTTTGCAGCAACGGTACCAATATCTCCCGTGCAGATATTCACGACATGATAGGGGAGTCCTAAGTTCTGGAATATCTCTTCTGCATTTGCCAGGAGCTCTTCATGGATCGTCCAGGAGTCCTCCGGCTTGCAGAAGACAAACTGTTCGACTTTGGTGAACTGGTGGACCCGGAACAGCCCTTTCGTGTCAAGACCGTGCGCGCCGATCTCGCGCCGGAAGCAGGGAGAGATGCCGGCAAGCCGTAACGGGAGATCTTTTTCCTCAAAGATCTCATCCTGGTACATGGCCCCGATCGGGTGCTCGCTGGTGGCGATGAGATAGGCATCATTGCCTTCGATCTTGTACATCACCTTCTCGAAATCCCCGAGATCCGTGACCCCCTCGTACGAAGAGCGGTTGATCATATAGGGAGGGATGACCGGGACGTACCCTTTCTTTGCCAGGAGATCGATGGCATAGCGCTGGAGCGCCATGTCGAGCAGGACAAGGTTGCCTTTCAAGAAATAGAAGCCGGCACCGGAAATTTTTGTTGCCCGCTCGAAATCAGCCCAGCCCATGTCAGCGGCAAGCTGCCCGTGGTTCTTTATCTCGAAATCAAAAACCCGGGGTTCACCAACCCGCTTTATTTCGATATTTCCGGTATCATCTTTCCCAAACGGAACACTCTCGTGCAGGATATTGGGCAGGCGCATCAGGTAGGACTTGATGGTCGCAGCGTTCTCTTCCTGCTCGGTATCACAGTCCTTGATCTTCTGGGGAAGCCCGGCTGCTTCGGCCATCAGGCCGGTTGCGTCCTGGCCGGCTTTTCGTGCAGTATTGATTTCCCGGGCTATGGTGTTGCGTCGCTGGCGAAGGACATCAGTCTCCTGTTTGAGTTCGCGTGACCGGGCATCTTTTTTAAGCAGTTCATCAACCCATGCGAGTTTCTCTGTGTCATTGCGTTTATTGAGATCTGCCTTAACTGCATCCGGATTTGCCCTTATGAACCTGATGTCAAGCATTCAAAGATACCTCTTTTATTGATTTTACTTAATTGATGGATTACCCAATTATTATGCATTGTTTTCATTCTTATTTTACACAGGTGATTTCAAAGATGGGGGTTGAGACCCCCATACCCCCGGTCGTGATGAACGCCGCCGCCCCCGACGGGGCGCCCCCGCGGCGGTTTTGATGACAAAATTGCCACTGGCTGAATTGTTAAAACCGTTCTGCCCCGCCGTGCCTCGAAGAGGCCCTGAGGCGGGGGACATCCCAATAAATTATGAGTAACCTTAATCTAACCAACGCAGGATTCTTTTTGTTAGTAAGCACTCGAAACCCCGGTTTACCATCCAGTGTCCATCATCTACCCCAAACAGTATTTTTATCTCGCGTAACGGCACCAGTAATGTTTAAGGAAATCACCAGATTATGAAAATTGCAGTTGCCGGTAAAGGGGGCCTGGGCAAGACATTTATCGCGGGAAGCCTGGCTTCGTA
Source organism: Methanomicrobiales archaeon (assembly GCA_025358115.1). Taxonomy (GTDB): domain Archaea; phylum Halobacteriota; class Methanomicrobia; order Methanomicrobiales; family Methanospirillaceae; genus Methanoregula. The sequence continues at coordinate 5,746 of JANYKQ010000060.1, forward strand.
TTTTTCCCGGCAGGGTCATCCCGTGATTGCCATCGATACCGATCCCTCTCCCAATCTTGCCATGACATTAGGGCTGTCTCCGGAGGAAGCAGCCCGGATTGTGCCCATTGCTGAGAATGAACAGTTGATCAGGCTCAAGACCGGTACGGAATTCTCCGGTGTGTTCCGCCTCACGTTCTCGGTTGAAGATATTATCGGGAAATACTCGGTTGCAACTCCCGCCGGTCCTTCGCTCATGGTCATGGGGACGGTCCGCTCGATGGGTTCCGGGTGTACCTGCCCGGCCAACTCGCTTGTCAAGGCACTGCTGCGACACCTGGTGGTTGAACGCAATGAGATTGTAATCCTCGACATGGAGGCGGGTGTAGAACATCTCGGGCGGGGAACGGCTGAGCATGTCGATATCCTGCTCGTGATTGCCGACGCGAACCGGAAATCCCTGGAAATTGCAAAAACGATCTGCAGGCTTGCCGGTAATTCAGCGATTAAAAAGATCTTCCTTGTGGGAAACCGCATTGCGGATGTGCGGCAGGAAACCTCAGTGCGGACATTTGCCGATGAGCACGGTATCGCGGTTCTCGCCATGATCCCGTTTGACCCGGCTGTGGCTGAAGCCGGCATGACCGGCAATCCACCGGATGACGACCTGTCTCCCGCACTGCTGGCAATCGGCAAGCTTGCCGAAACAATTTCGGCTTTAGGGCCGGAACAGGATAAGTAATATCTGGAGATGGAGTGAGCACCGGATGAAAACAATTGTTACGATGGGCCGGGGGGGAACCGGAAAGAGCAGTTTTGTTGCCCTTATGGCAAAGTACCTCATCGGTAAGGGTAAAACGCCCCTGCTCTTAGTGGATGCGGACCCGGACCAGAACCTGGCCGAGATGGTGGGTGTTGACCTGGAAGCGGCCGGCAAAAAGACGATCGCAGAACTCTTATCGGACACATTTATTGCAAAAGGGGGGACGACGGTCGGGGTAGCACCCTCGCACCGGATCGAAAACCGGATCTGGGAAGAGGGCCTGTACGAAGGGGACTGGTTCGATCTCTTCGCGGTCGGCACGAAATGGGTGGAGGGCTGTTACTGCCTCCCGGATGCCGCACTCAAGAATGCCCTCCTTTCCATTACCAAAAATTACGAGTATATCCTGATCGATTCTCCCGGCGGACTCGAGCACCTCAACCGGAAGATCGCCAGCAATGTCGATATCATATTCGATGTCATGGGGCCCTCAGCCAAGTCGTTTGCCCATGTCCGGCGTGCGTACCGGGTGATCGGGGAAGTCGGCATCAGTTTCAACCGGTTTTTTGTTATCGGGGGTTATGCCTTTCCTCCTGATGTATCGGCCCGCGCATCGGCAGAAACCGGTCTTCCCTACCCGGGCAATATCGCCTTTGATAACGAAGTCGCTGCCCATGTCCTTGCCGGGGAATCGCTTCTCGACATTCCGGATACCTCCGTTGCCTATCGTTCCGTTTCAGAAATTATGGATCAGGTTCTCGCCCTGCCATAAAAAAAGGGCCGGGTTTTTGCCAGTAATGTATCCTGTGACGGTCTTTTTGACCAGCCGGAGCAAAAACCAAGGAAAAACCAGACCCCGGTGTCTCCTTCGATAACCTTATGTGGCTATTCTTCAATGTATGTATGAATATCCCGCGGGTGAACTTTTGAGCAGGAAGGGCGTCAATATCCAGATCAAAGAGCTGAACTCTGACATCGCACATCTCCGCGATATCAGTCTCACCATCGGCGCCATCCATGATGAAAAGTGGGATGAACCCATGGGACCTACCCCCTTCCCGTCGCTTACCACGCTCCGCAACTGGGATCTCGCCCTCCTCAACCGGTACAAGCCGTTTTACCTGCCGTTCTGTGATCTCTGCTGTCTCTGCACCTATGGCAAGTGCGATCTCACCGGCACCAAGCGGGGGGCCTGCGGGATCTCCATGCCAGCCCAGCAGTCAAGAACGGTTCTGATCACGGCCTGCATCGGCGCTGCAACCCATATCGGCCATGCCCGCCACCTTCTCGATCACCTGGTTGAAAAATTCGGCAGCGATTACCCGATAAATGTCGGCGGTACCGGAGTTGAGGTCGAAGCCCCGGTCATCCGCCTGGTCTGTGGGATAAAACCGGTCACTTTAGGCGATCTCGAACCGGTGCTGGACTACTGCGAGAACCAGGTCACCCAGCTTCTTTCCGTCACGCACACCGGGCAGGAAGGAAACCACCTGGATTTTGAATCCAAGGTGCTCCATGCCGGTACGATCGACCAGGTCGGGATGGAGGTCGCGGATATCGCACAGATATCTGCACTCGGGTTCCCGAAAGCAGACCCGGAATCCAGCCTTGCGGATCTCGGCATGGGAACGGTGGATACCACAAAACCGGTCATCCTTGTCATTGGCCACAATGTCCCGCCATCCACCGAGATTATCGATTATCTCCAGAAAAAGAGCCTCACTTCGGATGTTGAAGTTACCGGCATCTGCTGCACGGCACTCGATATCACCCGCTACTCCTCAAAGGCCAAGATTGTCGGCCCCATCTCGTGGCAGCTCCGGTATATCCGGAGTGGGATTCCCGATGTGGTCGTGATCGATGAGCAGTGCGTCCGCGCCGATACCCTGCAGGAATCGGCCCATATCCGGGCCCCCCTGATTGCGACCAGCGAGAAGAACTGCCTGGGCCTTCCCGACCGGACAGAGGATCCCGTGGATGAGATAGTCCATGATTTCCTGACCGGTAAGCAGACCGGGGCGCTCATCCTTGATCCTGTCAAGGTGGGGGAAGTAGCCGTCAGGACCTCGATAGGGATCGCCCCGCAGCGGAAGAAACACAAGAGCCTTCCCCACAGCAAAGAGGCCCTGGTTGCGCTGGCAAAAAAATGCACCCAGTGCGTCCTGTGCCGGCGTGCCTGTCCCAATGATCTTCCCCTACCTGCCGCAATCAAATCCGCAGCGCAGGGCAACCTGTCTGGGCTTGACGAGATCTACGACGACTGTCTCGGATGCGGCCGGTGCGAACCACCCTGTGCACAGAAGATCCCCATCCACAGCCTGATTGTTGCAGCTGCCGAGAAGAAGACCCGGGACGAGACATACTGTATCCGGACCGGCAGGGGCGCAATCCAGGATGTGGAGATCCGAAAAGTGGGCGGCCCGATTGTACTCGGTGAGATCCCGGGAATTGTTGCGTTTGTCGGGTGTGCCAACTACCCGAAGGGTTCCCGTGAGGTTGCCGAGATGTGCATGGAGTTTGCAAAACGCCGGTATATTGTCTGTACATCCGGCTGTTCTGCCATGTCTGCGGGCATGTACCGGAATGAGGACGGCAAGACCGCGTACGAACAGTACTCCGGCCATTTCGAAGCCGGGGGTATTGTCAACGTGGGCTCCTGTGTCTCCAATGCCCACATTGCGGGAGCCGCGATCAAGATCGCGAGCATCTTTGCAAAACGCCCGCTGCGGGGAAATTACGAAGAGATTGCCGATTACGTGTACAACCGGGTAGGTGCGGTCGGTGTTGCCTGGGGTGCGATGTCCCAGAAGGCGGCAGCGATTGCCGCCGGGTTCTGGCGCCTGGGTATTCCGGTGGTGGTCGGGCCGCATGGTACCAAGTACCGGCGCATGCTGCTGGGCCGTTCGGATAAGGAAGAGGACTGGTACGTGTACGATGCCCGGACCGGCAAGAAAGTGTACGGCGGACCGGTTCCCGAACACCTCTTCTTTGCGGCCGAGACCAAGGAAGAGGCGATGGTGATGATAGCCAAGCTCACGATGCGCCCGAACGATACCAGCAAGGGCCGGGCCAACAAGCTGGCCAACTATGTCGATCTCCACAAGCGCCTTGTCGGCGGCATTCCTTCCGATGTGCACCAGCTGGTCAGGACTCTGGCCGATGTGCCCCTGACCATGAAGGATGAGATCGTCTGCCATCTTCACGACAATAACTGGAAAGAACACCCGATCCCGGATCCAACCCTCCTCAAAAGGATGGTCCACAAAGAGAAGGAGCATTAACCATGCCGATGACTGACTCCTGGCAGACCGCCGAGATACCCGGGCCCAAGAAGGCGTCCCTCATCATCAAGCCGGATATAGCCGATGCTATGATCCGCCGGGCCAAGCGTCCCATCATGATTGTCGGTCATGGTATCCTTGAGTACGAGGTTGAGGGCAGGAAACTGATCGAGTGCCTCATCGAACTCTCAAAACGGGGAAATATCCCGGTTGTTGCAACAGCCAGCACGAACCGCGAGTTCCTTGACCGGGGATTTTCCCCGGCCGCCCTGATGCCTGCGGTGGATATCGCCAACCGCCTGACCGACACTGCCTGGAAGGGTCTTGACGGCAAGGAATCCTATGACCTGGCAATCTTTGTCGGTCTCCCGTATTACATGGAATGGACCATCCTCTCGGGGCTCAAGCATTTTGCCCCGCAGGTAAAGACCATGACCCTCGACTGCGTGTACCAGCCCAATGCCAGCTGGTCGTTCCCGAACAGCACCATCAAGGACTGGGCGGCAAACCTGGCGTGCATTGTCGCAAATCTCGGAGACTGATCCCGCCATGTTTGACACTATTCCCGTAGAAGTCGGCCTCGTCCATGAAGGAGAACGTGTCCGCAAGAACGACATGCACGTGGAACTCGGGGGACCCTCCGAACCGGAAAAATTCGAGATCGTCCGGGTCCGGCCCATGGACCAGGTGACCGATGGCGGCATTAAGGTCATCGGCCCCGATCTGGACCAGATGGAACCGGGTGCCCATTACCCGATTGGTATCCTTGTAGAGGTTGCCGGTGCCCGGATCGAGACGGACCTGGAAGGTGTAGTTGAGCGTCGCGTCCACGAATACGCGAACTACATCGAGGGGTTCATGCACCTCAACCAGCGGTATGACATCTGGATCCGTCTTTCAAAGAAATCTTTTAAGAAAGGCCTGAACTCCTTTACATTTATCGGGGAGGTCATGGAGGAGCTCTTCCGGAACGAACTGCCCCTGATAGAAAAGATCCAGATAACGTTCATCACCGACCGGGAGAAGATCCATCCGCTCTACATCGAAGCCCTGGCAACCTATGAAGCCCGGGATGCCCGGGCCCGGGGACTCTCTGATGATGATGTCAATGAGTTCTATGGCTGTGCCCTCTGCCAGTCCTTTGCCCCCACCCATGTCTGCGTCATTACCCCGCAGCGCTATGCCAACTGCGGTGCGATCAGCTGGTTTGACGGCCGGGCTGCCTCGGGAATTGATCCCAAGGGCCCGATCTATGCAATAGATAAGGGCGAGTGCCTGGACCGCGAGAACGGGGAATATACCGGGGTTAACGAGAGTGCGAAGAAGAGGTCCATGGGAGAGGTGAACCGGGTCTATCTTTACTCTGCCTTCGGGTATCCCCACACCTCCTGCGGCTGTTTTGAAGGCATTGCGTTTTACATCCCGGAAGTGGACGGCTTTGGGATTGTCCACCGCGGGTTCCGGGAGGTAACGGTAAACGGCCTTGCCTTCTCGACCATGGCAGATTCAACCGCCGGCGGGCGCCAGGTCGAAGGGTTCCACGGGATCTCGATCGAATACATGCGGTCCGCCAGGTTCATGCACGCGGATGGCGGCTATCACCGCGTTGTCTGGATGCCCTCGGAGATCAAGGAACGGCTGGAGAAATTCATTCCTGCCGATGTGTACGAAGCCATTGCAACGGAGAAGGATGCCGGGTCGGTTGCAGATCTCAAAACCTTCCTCGAGGTCCATCACCACCCGGTGGTCCGGCGCTGGGCAAAAGAGGAGGAGATCGCAGCGGAAACCACTGGCACTCCCCTGGTCTTCTCTGCCGGAGATATCCCGGTTACCATGGGGGGGTTCCGGGTCATCTTAAAGAATGCCAGGATCACTGCCGAGAAGGTTATCATCCTGCCGGTCAAACCCCCGGCTCCGAAGGGGCGGTGAGAGAATGGTGACTCAAAAAAATAAACCCGGTGCCTTAAACAGCGATCAGTTGCTCTCCCTAGCTCCCCAGCTTCTGGAACTGCTCAAAGGTGTCCAGCAGGTTGAGCTCCAGAATGTCACGCTGGAGATAGGCGATCTCGAATTCTTCATCCCGTCATCAGTATTTTCTCCTCCCTTTAGTTCCGCCCTTCCCCTTCCCGTTTCGAAACAAAAACCCACGGAACTGATCCGCGAATCATATGTCCCCCTCAGGACGGAATACCCGGGAAAGATCCGGGAAGTCACACTCGGGGCTACAAAATCCCAGGGTGGCAGCCGTTCGAAAACGATCACTATCGGGGGTGCCACGGCTCCAGCGTATTCGGATATCCTGCATCCCCCGGTTCATGCCCCGGTCATCTCTTTGGATGTCTTTGACATGACCGTCTCGCTGCCAATGGTCCTTCGCGAGAACGTGAAAGAGGTGATGGAAGACCCGGCCGAATGGGCCCGGATGAATGTGAAAAAGTTCGGGGCTGACATGATCACCATCCACCTGATGAGCACCGATCCCCTTATGGGCAATACCAGTGTAGCAAGGGCGGTAAAGACCGTTGAGGATGTGCTGCAGGCAGTCGATGTTCCGCTGATCATCGGCGGATGCGGCGATCCAAAGAAGGATGCCGCCGTCTTTACCGCGGTAGCCGAGATGGCCCATGGCGAACGCGTGCTGCTCAACTCGGTCACGCTTGACATGGCCGAGGCAAAGACCCTTGAGAGCGTGGCCAAAGCCGCCCGCGACCACGACCATGTGCTGCTCGCCTTCACCGGTCTTGAACTGAACAATGCCAAGGAACTGAACCGGCGCCTGTACGAGTATATCGCTCCCGAACAGATTGTCATGGACTTAACCACCGTTGCACTCGGGTACGGGCTCGAGTATTCCTACACGATTCACGAGCGGGCCCGGTATGCGGCCCTTATGGGCGATTCAGAACTGGCGCACCCGGTCATATCGGCAGCAACCAATGCCTGGGCTGCCCGGGAGGCCTGGATGAAGATGCCCCCGGAGTACGGGCCCCGTGAACTCCGCGGCCCCATCTGGGAAACAGTCAATGCCCTCACCCTGCTCCTGGCCGGCGTCGACCTGTTCTTAATGATGCACCCGGCAGCCGTTCTCACGCTCAAAGACGTGATCCACCGGCTCGAACCTGCGAATACTTCACCGGCAGAACCGGTCCATGACTGGGTGAGCGTGAGAATATGAGTACAACAGGAACGCTTCCTGGAAAAAAGGCAAAGAAGAGCATCCGCGAGATCAGCCCGATCGATGTCTATTCCCTCCTGCCCCGGACGAACTGTAAGGAATGCGGGGAATCCAACTGCATGGCATTTGCCACGCGGGTAGTCAACGGTGAGCTGACGCTCTCTGCCTGCCCTCCCCTCCATACCATTGAGTACAGTAAGGAGCACGAATCCCTCTCTGCCCTCATGGCACCCCCGGTGCGGGCCGTGACCATCGGTACCGGCGAACCGGCTGTCATTGTAGGGGGGAAATACGTGCTCCAGCGGCACGAGTTCACCTACCATAACCCGACCCCGGTTGCGATCGATGTCAATGATCTCATGACGGACGATGAACTCCTGGCACGGGTCCGGCAGATCAGCGGTTTTTCCTACAATTATATCGGGAGAACCTTAAAACTCAACGCGGTTGCCGTCCGTTCCTGTTCCGGGGATCCAGGCCTGTTTGGGGCTGCCGTCAAAAAAGTTGCTGCCGTAACCGACCTGCCCCTCATCCTCTGTGCCCTTGATCCCGTGGTGATGGCAGCCGGCCTTTCCGAAATCAGGGAGCAGCGCCCGCTCATCTACGCTGCCACTGAGCAGAACTGGAAAGCCATGGCAGATCTTGCCCTTGAGTTCCATGCACCCCTTGCCGTATTTGCTCCCCAGGATCTCCCGCTGCTCCGCTCCCTGGTCAGGACCCTGCTCGCGTACGGCGTAACCGATCTCGTTCTTGACCCGGGCACCGTATCGGAAGGCGGACTGGCCCAGACCATCAGCACCTTCACGGCCATCCGGACACTTGCCTGCCGGCAGTTTGATGAACTCTCCGGCTTTCCGCTCATGGGCGTACCGCTCACGGTCTGGACCGGCGGGGAGATATCCGAAGACGTGCTCAAATGGCGCGAAGCTACCACCGCCTCGATGCTCCTCTCCCGGTATTCCGACCTGCTCATCATGCACAGCCTTGATGGCTGGGTGCTGCTCCCGCAGCTGATCTGGCGTTTCAATCTCTATTCCGATCCAAGGAAACCGGTCTCGGTAGAAGCCGGCGTGAAAGCATTTGGCAGGCCCGACCGGGACTCACCGGTTCTCATCACCACCAATTATGCCCTTACCTATTTTACGGTGGAGTCCGACATCAAGGCGGCAAATATAGACTGTTACCTCATCGTGACCGACACCGGCGGCCTGAGCGTGGAAAGCGCCGTTGCCGGCCGGTATTTCACGGCCGATGCCATTGCATCGGCATTAAAGGAATATGGTGTCGGGGACCTGGTGAATCATAAGACGCTCATCATCCCCGGGCTCTCCGCCCGCCTCAGCGGGGAGACGGAAGAAACAACCGGCTGGAAGATCCTTGTCGGGCCAAAGGACTCTTCCGGCATAGCCGTGTATATCAGGGAACGCTGGTCTGCGGAGTCATGAATTGTACCCCTTATTCGAGAACAATCTCCTGCCCGCCCGAATAATCCCCCCGATACTCCCGCTCTTTTTTTGGATTTTTCCCCGGGGTCCTGTATGACTGACCAGATCACGGTCTCGTTCTCCCCGGTCAACCAGCAGGTCTCCGTACCCAAGGGTACAACCGTTCTTGACGCAATCCGCCGGACCTCGATCCTTTTTGAATCGATCTGCGGTGGAAGCGGGGAATGCAACAAGTGCCGGGTCATATTCGTTCAGGGTCAGTGCGATGTTGGCTCGCCCTTAAGTGTACACGGACTTACCGCTGAGGAGATAAAGAACCATTACTGCCGGGCCTGCCATACCCATATCCTGGGAGACTGCGAGTTCATCATTCCCGTGGAGAGCAGGATATTCTCTCCGCAGATCCTGACGAACACGATCAATGGCATTGCGGAACCTGCGCCATCTGTTATAAAATACCCGTTGTTACCGGGGAATGATGCGAACGGGCGGACATCTTCCCGTTCCGTGCGTCTCGAAGGGTATACCGGTACCCGTCCCCACATGACAAAAGAGCAGCACGATCGCCTTCTCCACGCAGATCAGCCGGTCACCGTCACCATCACCCGCTCGAACGGGTACCCGGAAGTGATCGCAATTGAAGACGGGGATACCCGTGGACAGATATATGGTCTGGCCCTGGATCTCGGGACTACCACCGTTGTCGGTGTGCTGGTGAATCTTTCCAATGGCAGCATCTGTGCCCAGGCTTCCACCCTCAACCGCCAGATCACGCTGGGAGAGGAACTTCTCACCCGCATCCATGCAGGAAAAAAACCGGAAGGAAGGGCAACGCTCCAGCGCCTGGCAACCGAGAGCATCAATGACGTCATCGACCAGCTGCTCACCTCATCCGGTATTGACCGGTCCTCCCTCTGTGATGTCTGTATCGGGGGAAATACCGTTATGGAATATCTTCTCGCGGGGAAAGACTGCCATGACCTGGAGCTGGTCAACACAGTTATCCCACGAAAACCGATGGTGATCCGGGCACAGAAGCTTGGTATCGGGGTACTCCCGGAAGCATACGTGTACTTCCTGCCCAATGTCAGCCGCTTTGTCGGGGGGGATGCGGTCGGTGATGTCGTGGCTTCGGGGATGCATGCTTCAAAAGATCTCTCCATTCTCATCGATCTTGGCACAAACGGGGAAGTGGTGCTCGGCAACAGTGAATGGCTCGCTTCGGTCTCCTGTGCATCCGGACCTGCATTCGAAGGAGCCGGTGTCAGCTCGGGTATGCGGGCCATGCGTGGCGCTATCGAATCGGTTACGATTGACCCGGACCTGTTCACCATTGTGGCAACCACGGTTGGCGATGCCCCTCCGCGGGGTATCTGCGGATCCGGGATCATCGATGCTGCTGCAGAAATGGTGCAGGCAGGAATTCTTGACTTTACCGGAAAAATTGTTGACGGAAAACCCGGTGTCCGGGCCGGTCCTGCCGGTCCTGAATATGTGCTTGTCCCAAAAAGCGGGACTGCAACCGGCAGGGATATTGTCATCACCACGCCGGATATGGCCTACCTGATGGATTCAAAAGCAGCAGTGCTGGGGTCTATTGGCGTGCTGCTCAAAAAGTATCGTATCTCCGTTGGCCAGATAAAAAATGTGTATCTCGCCGGGGCATTTGGTACTTATGCCGATACAAAAAATATTGTCCGGTTCGGCATTATCCCGGATTTCCATAACGCAAGCTTCCATGGGATCGGCAATGGTTCGTTGAGCGGTGCCTGTGCTGCGCTCATATCGGATAAAAAACGGAAGGCCGCACAGGACATTGCTGATACCATGGTCTATATCGATCTCCTGTGCGAAGCGGATTTTGTTGAAGAATATGCCTCGGCGATTTATATCCCGGGAAAAAAAGAGTACTTTTCTCACTGATTTATGGTTACTCAAAGAGCCAGCCGAGATCCTGGAGTTCTTCGATATGGGCCAGTTGCATATTGATATCGGTCTTTTCAGGTATGTTGAGTTTGGCAACGATCTTGTTCGAGCCGCCAAAGGTATCCAGGGTTGCCCCAAGCGCAACGAGATCCTGTAAGATCTCGTCCTGCATCTTCCTGCGGTCTCCTTCGCCCAGTTCGGCAATGAGCTGGAATTCGGGGTGTTTCAGGATCGCGGTCTTGTTGATCGTGATCCCGCTCTGGCTTTCCATCACCGCATCGAATGCCTCCCTGCGCATCCGCTGGTTCTCCATGTGGGAATAGATCCGGTACCCGGTCTTTACGGAAGTGGCGATCTCGTCAATTTTTTGGACAATCTGTTCGACCATCCGCTCGAGGCTGTCATGGGCATGGGTGATGGCAAACAGGTGGAAATCGTCGGAATATATCCACTGGATCTCGGTGGTGCTGGCTTTTTTATAGATCCTTTCCGTGATGATCCAGTTTCCGCGCTTTACAACAAATCCAAGGATCTTCAGGTCGGGTTTCTTTTTGACAAGGACCGGGTATACCTGGAGATCATCGATTATGGAAGAACCTTCATGGAAGTACTCATTTATGGCCAGTTCAAAATATCGTGTTCTCGGGTGGGGCGGTTTTAAAATAACGCTGTCGAACACTTTCCATTTGTATTCCATGACCTGCTGGATGTCGATCTCTTCGCCAACATCAATGAGATAGGAATGATCGGTATGATTCTTACCGGACTTCTGGTACTCGTGGTAGATTACCCCGGTCATGGATTCACCCCATTATCCTTCACGGTATGAAGCCGGCCGGCATGCTTTGGATGGAGAGCCTGAATAATCGACAATACAAATACATATTTTCTCCCCGGTTATATGAGTGCTTTGGTGCGTTGTGCCGGAGATTTTCCCGGGCTGCCGGGTATTTATACCCGTCGGGGTGCGGAAAAATCCACCCTGTCTGACGGGTGAGTGTCAAGGATTTTTTGGTTCATAGTTAAAAAAAATGGGAAGTTATGAGAAAAGATTCCGAAGCCTGGGATAAGGATTATTCCCGGAGGGGAGCTCTCTGGAGTGGTACTGTGCATCACCTGCCCGCGTTACCTCCCGGTTCACGGGTGCTGGAACTGGGTTGCGGTAACGGGAAGTCCTTGACCGTCATGTGCCAGCGTCACTGGGAGGTGACTGCCGTAGATTTTTCTCCCTGTGCAGTCCGGATGTGCAAACCTATCACTGACGCGGCTGGCAACGCGTCGGCCTGTGTAGCCGATGCAGGTAACCTGCCCTTTGTTTCCGGTCTGTTTGACGGGGTGATCGCCATTCACGTTCTTTCGCACCTGTCGTGCGGTGAACGATCCCGTGCCGCATCAGAAGCCGCCCGTCTGCTGAAAACAGGAGGGACCTTCTATTTTTCCGGCTTCTCCCTTGAAGATTTCCGGTACAATACGGGAACCGTTGTTGAGCCGGGAACGATCCGGAAAGGTCCGGGAATATGCACGCATTATTTTTCTGAACAGGAGGTTGTTGATCTCTTCAGGATCTTAACCCTCCAATCCATCACCACAAAGCGGTGGTTCCTTCGGGTTCGCGGACAGGAGTTTCCCCGTGCTGAAATCCAGGCTACATTTACCCGGTAAATTGTTTTAAGATATTATATCCCGGAAAAATTCAGTCAGGTTGGATGGAACCGGTCAGAAACGTTTATACTAAAAAAAATCATTAACCCTAGACGGAGAATTATTATGAAAAAACTTCTTTTTCTCGTAAGTATCGTGTGCGGCCTGTTTCTCTTGCTCTCCCCGGTGGCAAGCGCGCTGGGGGGGGACCAGGGATGGATCGAGATCCGCTGCAATGTGGATGGTGCACGGGTCTATTTCGACGGTGTGGACAAAGGTGTTATCAGCGGAGGTTCACTCACGGTCCCGGTCTATTCCACGGCTGCCCCGTACCATACCTATTCCGTTGAAAAAACCGGCTATACCTCATTTAACGGCGATCTCACTATGCCCGGACCCGGCGAGACGGTAACGGTGTATGCCACCCTTAACCCGATCGTAACTCCGGTTCCGGTAAATTACGGTTCTATCTATGTCGAATCCTCCCCCTCGGGGGCTGCCATTTATTTCAATGGCAATTACCGGGGCTATTCACCCATCACCATCTACGATGTCTGGCCGGGCAGTTATACGATCGAAGCCCAGAAGAACGGGTATCGTTCGTATACAACCACGACCTCGGTCTCGTCCGGAACCCGGTCAAATGTCTATTGCCCGCTCTCCCCGCTGGATACCACGGGTTCGCTCTATATCCTTTCCTCTCCCACCAACACCCGGGTGTCACTGGATGGACTGGACCGGGGGAACACACCCCTTACGCTCAACAACCTTGCGTCCGGAACCCACATCGTGGAACTTGATCGGTCGGGCTATTATGACTGGAAGTCCACGGTTGAAGTCCCGGCCGGCGGAACAAAGACTGTCTCTGCCACGCTCAACCCGATGCCTGAAAGTACGACCGGCTGGGTCTATGTTTCGTCAAGCCCCGGTGGAGCATCCGTGATTCTCGATGGTACGAATTACGGCCAGACACCCGGCAGCGGTTCGCTCAAACTCAATAACATTGCCATTGGCGAGCATACCGTCACGCTCACCCTTTCCGGGTACCAGACCTACACGGCAAGAGTAACGGTCTACGCCAACACTGTTTCTGAAGTCAGTGGTCTCCTTGTTCCAACCGGGCCAAAAGCCGGTGTCGGGGAACTCTCGGTCTCCTCGACTCCCGCCGGGGCAAATGTTATGGTTGACAATAATTTCGTCGGAATCACCCCGCTGAAGTTGAAGGATATATCCGTGGGAAGCCATGTGATCACGATCGAGCTGGCCGGCTACCAGAATTATGAAGTAACAACCCAGGTGAACGCGGGTGCAACCAGCACGGTGGTTGCAGGATTGTCACCGGCCATCCCCGTCACCCCGGCAAAGAAATCTTCTTCCCTTCCGCTGGTGGCGATTGGAGCCCTTGGCGTGATTGCACTCTTCATTGTTAAGAAAAACCAGTAATCCTTTTTTTTTTAATGGGCCTGATCATAAAAAAAATACCCGGCGGAATGATCCTCCTGCATGACAGGGATGTTTGTTTTTTTATGCGTTCAGGATAGTTGCTTAAAAAAAATTTTGAGATTTTTTCAATCGATCTGTTCCTGGTTTTATGATTTCTCCACAGGGACTGTTCCCGTTTGCAGGCTTTTGATATAATTTTGTAACAGGTCATACTGGAGGGGATCATCTTCAGCGGTGATCACGTTCAGCGCTTCTTTGTATGCCCCGATTGCCAGCCGGCAGTTCTCATCTTTTCCTTCCACACCGGAGAGAATCCAGTACTCATCCCCCAGGTGGGACTGGGTATCGGCATACTGCAGGGGGAACTGTTCGGGTGTAAAGATCTTCAAAGCCTCACGATACGCAGCAATTGCACGCTGGCAATTCCCCGTTTTCTCCTCAACCGTTCCAAGAGTCCTGTATGTATTTCCCAGGTTGCCCTGGGTAGTGGCATATTCTACCGGGTACTCCTCGGGAGTGAAGACTTCAAGAGCCGCCCTGAACGCAACAACCGCCCGCAGACAATTTCCGGTTTTATCCGTTTCGAATGCGATGGTCCAGTAGGCTTTTCCCAGTTCGGACTGCTTATGAGCATTCTCGAGAGGGAACTGCTCAGGGGTTCGGATCTCCAGCGCCTCCTGGCAGGCTTCTATTGCCAGTTGACCGTTCTTCGCTTTCTCCTCTGAACCCGCGAGCGTCCGGTACGCTATTCCCAGGTTGTTCTTTGTCATGGCATAATCTTCGGGGGATTGCTCCCGGGTGCGGAGCTTCAGGGCATCGGTATATGCTGCAATTGCCCTGCGGCAATTTTCAACAGGGTCTTCCACTTCGGCCAGGGTACTGTACACATTTCCTAAGTTGTTCCGGACCATTGCATGTTCCCAGGGGAAAGCATCGGGGGTGAAGACCCTGAGGGCTTCTCCAAAGGCCTCAATTGCCAGTTGACAGTTCTTTGCCTTTTCCTCAGTCTCGGCAAGGGTCCCGTAGGCAGTTCCCAGGTTGGTCTGGATCTCTGCATAATCCACCGGGAACTCTTTCAGGGCATAACATTTCAGCTCTTCTAAGCAGGCCTCAATTGCTGTTCGATAATCAGAAGAAGAATCCATTATTTATCATTCATACCCGGTGGTTTTAAATTGCCGGATCTTTACAGCGGAATTGTGTAACATTTTTCCGTCAATTGGCACCGATTTTTTTAAAATCTGCTCAAAGTCTGCGGCAACCGTTTGCCATTGATGTGAACCGGCGTTTAGAATACCCGGCTGGAATTATTATAAAAAAAATTACCGGCGCAGGAGGACAAAGAATCCCATGCCGATCGCTACTGCCACGAGAACAACCGCAGGATCAACCGGTGATTCAGGTGTGGCTGTTGGCCAGGGAGTGGGAATCCGCATTGTTGACTTCCAGACCGTCGTGACGGTTGTCACCGGTATCGTGGGGGTCTTGGTATCATCCAGGTTGTAGGAAACTTCCGTGAGCCGGGCATAAAATACGACCCGTTTGCCATCAACGATGGTGACGTTGCCCGTGTAGTCTTCGTACCCTTTCTTCCGGATGATGACATCCCTGGTTCCTGTTTTTTCAGAGAAGTACGTAAACGCACTGGTTCCCATATTGGTGTTGTCCAGCCAGACCGTGGCTCCCTCGGGATAGGTCTCGAAATAGACACTGCCCCCGGGCCTTTCAGAAGTTGTTGTCGTTGCGACTGTTGTATTCGCAGCGCCTGCTCCCGTATCGGCTGAGGTAATGCCGGTCATGAGCATGAGGAGCAGGAAGACCATTCCGGTAAAGAAGGGAGATTGTTTCATGCCCGTACTTCCTGAGTGGTGACCTGCCTGGATAGACCTGATGCCGGAACCGGATATTTTTTTATGCCGGGACTGCCGGCTGCCTGCCCGTATTTTGTCTGTTGCAACGTGGTAAACACTGGAGAAAAAATGGATGCGGGTATTTTTAAATTCATAGGATGGTTTTCATTATGCCATTAAATCCGCAAATTCCGGCATACGGGGATTTTACTCCGGTAAACCCCCACGATTTCCGATTTCTTTTCTTATACTGTTTTATCGTAAGACTTTCCGGGAGCAGGAAACAATGTGACACAAGTGACCCAGGACAAATGGCGAATTAGTTCAGGGGAAAAATACCGTCGGGAACGATGGCCGGGTCCAACCTGAAAATTTCTGTCATAGCCCCCCAACCCGTGTGAAGCGGCGGGGCAGCGTTCTGTCATTTAGAACTCTTTGGCGAAAAGTACCGCTCCAACCCCCTGGTTGTTTTCCTGCCAGCATCACGGACGCTCTGGATGAAGACCATGGACAAGGTCAGGCAGAAGGTTGAGCCGGGTCCCCTGTCTGGCGACTGAAAGGAATGAAGGAAAGGCCGGATCTCTACGGAAGAACCGTGAACGATCCGGACTTTTTTAATTTTTAAGAATATTGAGGGAACAGTGGGCTTTTTGGGCTCTGGTTCCGCTTTTTAAGCCGGTAAGAGGACGGTCCATCGAGCAGTCCATGGAAGGATGGCTTTCCCCTGCTCTTTGAAAAACACCGGATAACATTCCCGATACACATCCTTTTTAATACTCACATCCTAACAGAAAAATACCGGGAAACCTCGGAGTAAACCCTTTTTCCTTCCAAGGGAGTATTTTTGTGAAGTTCCAGAATACGTTCATCATTCTCATCTTCCTGGTATTCCTGGCAGGATTTGTAACTGCGGAAGAGACTGCTGCATCAGAAGACGGCATGGTATCTTCTGACCGCTGCAGTTCCCTGTACAATCTCCAGGAAGCAAACCGCCTGCAGATCCCAGGACCCAGCATTGTTGACATCGATGAAGAGACCGGTAACATCCTGGTGAGGGGACCGCTCCCCTTGGTTGTCCGTGACGGCAGCGGCAACACGGGCGGTTGCCGGGACCAGTCGAAATGGGAGTTTTCTTACGATGGCATCAATGAGATGGTAAAGCACGACAAGGACTTTGTCCCGGATTACCTGAAGGCGACCAGCAAGGGATCAAAACTGACTGCACAGCTCCAGAATTTCGATCTTAAGGATTACAAGGTCATTGATATCAGCCTCCTGAATACCGACGGGAATATTAATCTGTTTGAAGCCGAGAACCGGTCATTCGGTGGCAGGCCGGCCCGGTGTTCGATGAATATCCCGGAGGGATCCCTCAACGGGCTGCCCGCCGGCCTTGTCCAGTCCCCGGTAGCCAGCTGTGCAGCCGGCCAGGATGCATGCATCCTGCAACAGATGAAACAGGACTCCGCAACTACCTGCAGCTATGCCAATCTTATCAGCGAAATGAACACCCTGATGAAAACAAAGGGAGAGAAAAAACTGCTGATATACTACCACTGCCACCATGGGATGGACCGGACCGGCGGCGTCTCGATCGGATATCTCTCCACAGCGTTCCCGTCCATCAGCGTTGAAGACGCCATCACGTTTGACAAGTATCTTGGGGAAGATCATTTCGATCCGGCCCGGGTCCGGGACAAGGAAGGCTGGCATTCGAACGATGATATGACCGCTCTTGCCCGCATGTACTGCAATGTGACAACGAATAATAATCCCAAATGCTGGGCGCCCGAACCGGCCCGGATCAATCTCCCGGGCAGCGAGACACACAGCCACCTGCCGGGACAGGCTGTTGCACCGGTTGTCACTCAGGTTCCCGCCCCGGCATCAACACCTGCACCAGCCCCGGTCCAGACACCCGTGCCAAAGGTGAGGTATAATCCAACCAAGTCCGGCACGGTGAATTTCTAAAACATTTTTTTTACACCGGCCCTGGCAGGTTTTTTCGTCCGGGTCTCGTTCACGGGTCAGGATTTTTTAACCGGGACCGGCTGATTTTTTTTAAAGAGAAAGCCCGGTTGGAATTTTATTGTGCCGGGATGGGGAATTTCCGACAGGGACCCACCCGGGCCGTTGAGGTGGGATGTGACCGGAACCAGCATATCGTTTCCGGGAAACCCGTTCTCCGTCGGAGAACAGCCCCCTCAATGAGGGTCTCCGAAACCAGCCCATTTCAGCCTCCGTTTACCCCCTCCGGGAGGGTTAGCATACCGCATTTTCGAAAAAGCATCCCCCTTTTTTTCAGAGAAGCCTAAAATGCACCCCATTTGGCTTATATCCGGGTCAGGCGGGCTCCGAAATATACCTCTTTAGACCGCTTTGGATTGACGATCTCCCATTAACCTGTATTTCTGGAGAAGGCTGAAGGAACCCCCTGTTCTGCGGATCTGCCTCCGACAGTGAAAGGATATTCTCCGTCGTTGAATGTCAGGTAGCCAGAGCACCCCATGACGGTATTGTCGGAGAGGCAGACCCGGGAATAGTTCTGGGAGGGAAATGACACTCTCCGACGGTGGAGTCTTGCCCCGGCACCTGCCATTTCGCGAATTTATTGCAAAAAACGGTACACTTTTACACACATTTTTCAGAAACGCATTTTGCTGGGGATTCTGGCCAAACGGAGCGTTTTAAGTGGCGCTAAAGAAACCCTAATGGATGCTTTTGGGAGGCAAATCCAGAAGGGTGTGGGGGGGTAGGAGGGTCAAAGGGAAAAGAAGGGCTGTTTTGGGGGCCGGAACGAAGGGGACTTACGTCAGACATCGACGTTAATTTCGTGATATCGACCGGACCCCCTGTTCATACAATTCTTCCAGGAGTTTTTGATCAAAGAGGGGGTGATCTTCACCAAAACGGGGTTCAGTTTGGGCTCGGTTTGGGAATTTTAGGGAAACAGAGGCCGTAGCGAGGCCGGATTGGGGGTGGAGTGAACTTGCGTTCTCAGGAAGAGTCACAGCCCGGTATCCATGATGGTAACGGGTGAGCAGCTGGATCAGATTTTGCTTCAGCGCCCGGGAAATTTCCCCGGAACATTTTGAATAAGTTTTACCGGAAATTTTTGCAGCGGAATTTTAAAAAAAATAATTTGGTATTGCAGCCGCCAGGTCCCGAAAGTTTTCACGAATATTTTTTAAAAAACGTTTTGATGAATTTCTTTTCCGGGCCGGAAAAATTTCCCCTGAAAATATGTTAAGTGGAATGAGCCAGGAACCTTTTGAAAAATTTGGCGGAAATTTTTTGCAGCGGGTTTTTTTTTACAATGTTTTTGGGATAGCAGGAGAGAGCGGACAAGAGCCGTCGATGTCCGGAACCTGAACTATTATTGAGCAATGGAAGATCAACGCAGTTCACTGGTTGTGAGAAAATTGAGATATGACGATCGGACCAAAAAAAGAAGGCTGGGATTTTGGACATACGGCAAAAAAAGTATCCGGTCTTTTCAGGAATTTTCCCCCTCCTTCTGGAAGGCATACCAGGAATAGACAACCGTGACAAGGGCGGTCAGAAGCGCCGGGACCAGGATGAACCAGATGGCAAAAGCCGGGAATAGTGCACCGGCACAGCTGACGATGCCGGCAATTTTGAATAATTTTCCGCCGAGTTTATGGGTCTTTTTCCAGACCATTGCGCTGCTGAGTGTCCAGGGAGTCCGGATCCCGGCAAACCAGTTCGGTTCAACCCTTTCGAGGAAAAACCCGATATAGATGAAGAGGAGCCCCAGGAGAACCGGCATCACCAGGTTCATGCTGATGGGGTAGCTGAGGCTCCAGAGGATGATCTGGCACTGGACAGCCAGCATGAACCCCACAAACACCAAGATGAAGCCATCGTACCAGTTCCGGAACGCGGCATAATTTTTCCGGAGCGGATCGACCCGGGGAAGAAACATCAGCAGCGCCACCAGCGCAACCATGATGACCGGGACAAGCCCGATGCCCGCGAGTTTTCCCATCGTACCGTCAGGAACACCCGCCGCGTTCCAGTGCGACACCACGGTGTCCGGGAGCTGCGGGTACACGGCAAGCGAGACAGTAAACGTGAGGATGAGACCGGCAATGATTGCGATCCGGATCAGGTTCATGAAGGTAAGGTAGAGTCTGGAGGGTAAAAAAATTGATGGTCTTTTTCCCTCATGGGCCGGTTTTTTTCCAGCAGCCCAATGACATATTCTTTCCGTGCGAATTATTGTCGTAACCATTCTGGAAGGGAACAGATAACCAGGTCTTTAAACGAGCGTACCTATTGTAGTCTGGAAGGTACCCTGATGCTGAAGAAGTTCAACTTACCCCTGATGGTATCCCTCCTCGCACTTCTGGAGGGACTGGTTATCTACCTCAACCTGGTGGTCCATCCTGACAATCAGCCCGGCCTCACCATCGTTATCGTTATTCTTTTTACCATCGCAAGTGGTGTCGGTGTCTGGTACCGGACCCGGGTTCTTGGCATGGAAATCTCCTGACGAATGCATGGAGAGGATTACAAGGATTTTTTTCGGGAAAATTTTTGAAATTTTTTGTCGGACTTTACAGATTCTTTTTGATCGCGATCAGTTGAGTCGATTTTATTTTTCAGATCGCGAAAATGATAGCGTTTGAAATTTTTAAAGGTGAAAGTGGGGTCAGTCACGGATTTTAGATCGCGATCTGATTTTCAATCGATTGTTTCAATAATTCGTTAAAACGATAAAAATTATACAAAAAGAAAATCCCGGTAATCCCCCTCAGCACGCCGCCTCCTTTCTCCCGCCCCACCAGTCAATCCCATAAAAAAATCCCCCCAGCACCACCGCTATCACAGTCGACAGTGCCATCCCCTTCAACTGCACCAGCCCGATATCAACCGATGCCCCCGACACCCCGATAACCAGAATCAAAGAAACCAGGAGAAGATTCCGGGGCATGGACAGATCCGTCTTCGCATCGATGAGCATCCGGATACCCGAAGCCGTAATGACCCCAAAGAGCAAAAGCGAAACCGTCCCCATGACGGGGCCCGGGATCGACTGGATGGCGGCGGGGATCTTGCCGCAGAACGAGATCGCAATCGCGATGACGGCTGTGCCCGCAAGGACCGCGGTGCTGTAGACCCGGGTGATCGCCAGCACACCGATATTCTCCGCGTATGTGGTGTTGGGGGTGGAGCCGAACATCCCCGAAAGGATCGTGGAGATCCCCTTGCCGAGCAGCGTCGGTTCGATCCCCGGGTCCGCCATCAGGTCGCGGCCGATGATGGTCCCGGTGACTTTCAGGTGACCGATCAGCTCGACAAAGACCACCAGCGATGCCGGGAGGATGAGGATGATGGCCGGCACCGACAGGACCGGCGTGTAGATGGTGGGGATGGAGAACCAGGGGGCCGAAAGGATCGGGTCAAAGACCGCCCGCCCCAGCAGGACGGATGCAACGTACCCCGTGATGAGCCCGAGGAGGATCGGAATGAGCCGGAGGAACCCCCGGCAGGCCGTCATGCCGGCAATCATGACGCCCAGGGTCAGGAGCACGATGCCAAGCGATGTCAGGTCCATCGATCCGGTCGTGAGCCCGGCCATCGCAGCAGCAGTCGGTGCAAGTTCCAGGCCGATGACTGCAACGATCGCTCCCATGGCGGCATCGGGAAAGACGATCTTCACCCAGCCGATCCCGGTCTTTTTTATCATGACCGCCAGCAGGACAAACAGGATTCCCGATGCGATAAAACCCCCGAGGGCTGCACCATACCCGTACAGGGGGATGATGATGAGCGCCGGGGGAAGGAATGCAAAACTCGACCCGAGGTACGCCGGGACCTTCCACTGGCACAGGACTAAGAAGATCAGCGTGCCGATGCCATTGAAGAGGAGAACCGTGGACGGGTCGACCCCGAGAAGCACCGGGACAAGGACCGTTGCACCGAACATGGCGAGCAGGTGCTGCAGCGAGAGCGGCGCGAAGATGGCAAGCGGGGGACGTTCGTCCACCCCGACAACCGGTGGTTCCATTTCAGTGCCCGTTCCCGTGCGGCCGGGCCTTCAAAACGATCACACCTTCCGGACAAACATGCGAGCACAGGCTGCACCCGTCACACCGGGAAAGATCGATCACGACCTGCCGGTCCCGTAAAGAGATCGCATGGTATCCCCCGTCACGGCACGCCACAACACAATGCCCGCAGGATGTGCACCGGTCCGGGAATTCCGGAACAGCACAACGGGAACTCTCCCGGGACAGGGACGCATGCGACCCAATTCGAGGAAGTGCCCGGCCCCGGAGGGCACCAGTTCCCGCAAGGTGCTTCTCCGCAAGGTAACCCGAGAGGCCCGCGTTCATATCCCGGATGATACCGGCCCCTTCCCACATCACGGCCGTGCAGACCTGGACAGCCGATGCCCCCGCCGCGATATACTCGGCCGCATCCTGCCACCGGGAGATCCCGCCGATTCCCATCACGGGGACCGGCAGTTCCCGGGCAATCTGCGAGACAATCCGGAGCCCTATGGGTTTCACCGCGGGACCTGAGTATCCGCCATAGGTGCTGGAGCCGGCAACGGATGGCATGGGTTCGAGCGTCTCTAAGTCAATGCCCATCAGGCACTGGACCGTGTTGATCGCGGCAAGCATATCTGCCCCGCCCTCAACGGCCGCCTCGGCAACCGGCAGGATGTCCGTGACATTGGGGGTCAGCTTCACGATCAGCGGAACCTTCACCACGCGCCGGACCGCCCGTGTCAGGTCCCGGACAAGACCCGGGTGCTGGCCGAGTGCCGCTCCGACGCCCCGCTCAGGCATCCCGTGGGGGCACGAGACATTCAGCTCGACTGCATCTGCCCCGGCATCCTGCATGGCGACGGAAAGTTCCTGCCATTCCGCGGGATCAGGAGACGCCATGATGCTCGCTACCAGGACCCGGTCCGGAAATTCCGCTTTCAGGGAGGCGACCTCACCGGTCCAGTACGACACGGATCGTTTGCTCAGCAGTTCGATATTCTCAAAACCCAGGAGCCCGGCATCCTTCCCTTTCCAGGCTGCAAACCGGGGAGTGACATCCTCAATCTCCATCGAGTCAGGCACGATGGTCTTGGTGACGGCTCCGGCCCAGCCGAGCCGGAACGCATGCCGGATCTGCTCGCCCGAGGCGGTCGGCGGTCCGGAAGCCAGCAGGAACGGGTTGTTGAGCGTTAAGGTACCGAGCGTGGTTTTGAGCAGTGAATCGTGAACAGGCATGCAGCTTCACCTACCTGAATTGTGCCGGCGATCCTTATGACCGTTAGGATCGGATCTTTGAATCTTCAGGCTGATAAAAAAAGGTCCTTTTATGGACGGAGGGAACTACACCCTCGGTATTCATACGTTTTTTTAAGGAACTTCGATAGTGATCTTGAGCGGAGTCCCGGCATCCCCTTCAACCCGGAAGTATTCTTTGGGAGTATATTTGAGCCAGTCCGCAACATAGACGCTGGGGATCATTTTGATATTGGTGTTGTACAGCAGTACCGAATCATTGTAGAACTCCCGGCGCTGGGCGATCTGGGTCTCGATCGTTGCGAGCTCTTTCTGGAGATGTAAGAAATTTTCGCTCGCCTTTAAGTCCGGGTAGTTCTCGGCAAGGGCAAAGACGGAGCCCAGTGATGCACTGATCGCTTCGCTACCCTTTGCCTTCTCGGGGATAGCCTGTGCCTGCATGGCAGAGGCACGGATCTGGGTGATCTCTTCGAGCACGCTTCGCTCATACGTGGCATAACCCTTGACAAGCTCAACAAGGTTGGGAATCAGGTCGAGGCGTTTTTTTAAGAGTACATCGATGTTTGCCCAGGCCTTGTCGATGTTGTTCAGGAGTGAGATGAGCCCGTTGTAGATGGTCATCACAAAGAAGAGCACGATCGCGATGATCCCGAGGGTGACAAACCCGATAGTGGTCTCAAGGGCTGCCATCTTTAGTTTCCCCCCGTGGACAGGAACAGGTACAGGCAGATACCCGAGAGCGCCAGGCCCGCGATGATCTGTATATACATATGGCCGCTCATCGTGTTCATGAAGGCGGCTTCCGAGGATTCGCTGATATACATGGTTGAGTCACTGGACCCCTGCCGGACCACCAGGGTCTCATCCGCGAGCCCGGCTACGCCAACAGCCGGCAATGCTGACCCGAGGACAAAGAGGGGATCGTTCTCGTGGATCACGTACTCGTTGAGCATAATATTCTCTTCATGGTACCGGGCAAAGGTCTCTTTGGTTTTTTCGTCCAGCGATTCGATGAATTTCAGGACCCGGGGATCCATGGATGCCGGTTTTTTGATGACGAGCCCCTGTTCGCTGAGGGTGCCTTCGAACGAGAGGTTGGACGGGATCTCGATCGTAGCGCCTTCCGGCAGGACAGGAATTCTTCCCGTCTCATCTTCCAGGGAGAGCGGGAGCTTCGAGGCTGCGTTATAGAATCCCTCCCATCCGCCGTTCTTGCCGGACTTGTAATACGATACAAATATGCGCCAGAATGCACAGGGAACCCCGCTCACCGGGCTGAGCTGCGGCTGGTAGAGCCGGGCCCTGCCCGCAAGCGCCACGAGACCTACCGAGGCAGAACTCACTTTCGAGAGCGGAGTGTTTTTGAGCTTCTGCACCACAAGGTATCGCCAGAATCCGGTCACGATCAGGAGAAGGCCGATAAAAAAACCAATTGCATATATGATAAACAGATCAGAATCCGACAAGCTTGTATTCCTCTTCATGAGATATTTGGCCTGTAACTAGTAAAAACCATCAGGAAAAAAGGCCGGTAATGCAAACTGCCCCGATGAGACGCACCGTTTCTCTCATTCCGGGTTCCCGCAGGGCATCTCCCCACAAAAAGGGAAAGTTATATTGGTATCAATGGTAGATGTCCTGTGCTGCGTTTCAGAGTATTTTTATGCCCTGCACTGTTCTCACGGAAGCAATGGATGATGCCCCGTTCACGCTGAAGCATGCCCATATCTGGTTTCTCTCATCGATGGGGATCTTTCTCGATGGTTTTGATCTCTTCGTGATGTCGATAGCCCTCCCGCTCATCATCGTCCAGTTCGCGGCAACACCGCTCGAACAGGGCATTGTCGGGGCAGCTGCCGTGATTGGTGCAATATTTGGAGCGCTCATCGGGGGGAAGCTCTGCGATCGGTTCGGGAGAAAGAAGATCTTTTTGATCGATCTCTTTGTCTTCATCCTCTTTGCCGTCCTGTCAGCCTTTGCCTGGAACATTGAATCGCTCATCCTTTTCCGGTTCCTCCTGGGGGTCGGCATCGGGGCGGACTACCCGGTCTGCGCCTCCTATGTCAGTGAGTTCATGCCGAAACGGATCCGGGGCAGGATGCTGATCGCGGCCTTCAGCTTCCAGGCCGTCGGCATCTTTGCGGCAGCCGGAATCGGTCTCTTCATCCTTGCCCTGCACCCTTCGGAATCAGCATGGCGGTGGATGCTGGTTGCCGGCGCAGTTCCTGCTATCGTTATCCTTGTCCTGCGGAGGGGTCTCCCCGAGAGCGCCCGGTGGCATATCCAGCGGAAGGAATGGAAACTGGCCATGGGAGTAGTCCGCAACCTGATACCGGACTTCACCTTAAAAGAGCCGGTTAAGTCCCCGGTGGCAGATCCGGTGCAAAAAATACCGGAGAAAAGAGCGGTATGGCATTCCCACATCGGTGCGTATGCCGAACTCTTCTCAAAAAAGAACCTGCGCAGGACCATTCTCATCACCGTTCCGTGGTTTTTCATGGACTTTGGCTTTTACGGGGTTGGAATATTCACGCCCATCCTCATCACCGCCATGATGGGTTCCCATGCAACCGGTCTCAATTTCATAGCGCAGGACTTCTACTCGTCAGAGGCTACGGTACTGCTCGATGTATTCCTGGTCATCGGTTTCATCCTCAACATCCTCTTCATCGAGAGGATCGGCAGGATCCGGCTCCAACTGGCAGGTTTTATCGGCATGGCAGCCGGCATGTTCATCCTGGCCCTGTCCCAGTCCGGTTCCCAAACGATCATAGCGCTTGCGTTCCTCGGGTTCGGGCTCTTTAACCTGCTCCAGAACCTGGGGCCAAATGCGACCACATTCCTCCTGCCTGCCGAGCTCTTCACCACCCGGCTCCGGGCAACCGCCCATGGTTTTGCAGCAGGGATTGCCAAGGTGGGTGCAGCCTGCGGGATCATCTTCGTCCCGCTGATGACCGCATCGTATGGTGTCCGGAATACCGTCCTCTTCATGGGTGCGATCTGCATCCTTGCCTTTGTTGTGACCTGGTTCACCCGGATCGACATGACCGGGCGCTCGCTGGAAGATCTCGGGGATGCAGGGTGATTCCCCTTCTTAAAAAAAAATTACCGGCAAATCATTCCCGGGATTTACGAGCCCGGTTCACTCTCATGAAATACCGGCCCGGGGCGTGATGACAAAGATGCACCGCTCATCCCCGGAAGAATAGCAGCGTTCCTCCACCACCGTGACCGGGTATTCCAGGTGGGCGGAGAAGATCGCGGTGAGAACCCCGATGTCGAACACGCAGGCACCATGGCCGGTGAGCGGGAGATCCTCGCATTCGAAACATCCATGGACCTCCAGCGTGATCGGGGCGGTACCGGCAAGGGTGATCGCCCCCAGCCCGTGGGCCTGCCAGAACGCATCCATCTTCTGTACTACCTCTTCAACTGTATCTCCGGCAACTTTTGGCGCAAGGACTTTTCCCACCTGCTCGCCGGTCCGCCCCAGCACCGGGTCGATATTGATCCCCATGATCATCGCCTGGGTCCGGAATGTAAGTACGCAGTAACGGAAGAACGAGACGATGTCGTCATCGGAAAAGGGCTGGTCTCCCCCGGTGCCGTGGCGATACCGGGCCGGGCTGACATGCCGGTCGGTGTTGGTCAGCCGGCCGATGGCATCGGATGCGAGCGTTATCGTCCGTTTCCGGCTGTCGCGGGGATCGGGGAGAGATGTGATAAGTCCTGATCGTTCAAGGTCCCGGATATGTACCGATATGGTGGACTTGGCCTTCTTCGTGCGTTCAACGATCAGGTCAAACGGGATTGGACCGGCTGCTGCCAGCTCGAGGATCTGCAATTTGATCGGGCTGTCCACAGCCACAACGGTATAGGGTGTGGAGAAGAGCCGGACATCATCCTGTTCACCCGGTTCCTGGCCCCGCTTGTTGTTCACACCTACTAGTGTGCATCGCAATGTTCATAAAGATTGTTCGCATAGTATAGAACATTCGTATCATTACGAACTAAGTGATTATCATGAAAGCTGAATCCTATAAGATCGCTGAAGGTGTGTACTGGGTCGGGTCACTGGACTGGGACCTGCGAACCTACCATGGCTATACCCTCGATGGAACATCCTACAACTGCTACCTTGTCTTTGGCGAGAAGACTGCGCTTATCGACAATGTCTACCCGGGCCACTCGGCCCAGATGTGGGGACGCATAGCCGATGCGTTTGCAAAGGAAGGCCGGAAAGAACAGATCGACATCATTGTCCAGAACCACGTGGAGAAGGATCACTCGGGCGCTATCGTTGAGATCCACAAAAAATTCCCGGCAGCGCCCATCTATTGTACCGAGATCGCGGAGAGAGGACTCCTCCGGCATTTCCCGGCACTCATAGGTGCGAGCTTCCATCACGTGAAGACCGGAGAGACACTTGACCTTGGCAAAAAGACGCTCGCGTTTGTCCAGGCACCGCTCCTCCACTGGCCCGACTCGATGTTTACCCTGTACGCAGAGAAAGGTATTCTCTTCCCGAACGATGCGTTCGGCCAGCACCTCTGCTGTGCAAAGCGGCTCGACACCGACATTCCCGAACATGTCCTGATGGATGCCACCCAGAAGTTCTATGCGAACCTGATCGTACCGTTAACACCGCTCTTTTTGAAGAAGGCAGAAGAGCTGACTGGCCTTGGCCTGATCGAGAAGGTGAAGATGATAGCACCTGCCCACGGCCAGATCTGGACCAATCCCATGAAAGTTATCGGTGCTTACGTGGGCTGGGCGTCCGGCACATCCCGGAAGAACAAGGTGACGATCATCTACGACACCATGCACGGCTCGACCCGGATGCTCGCCCACGGTCTTGCCGAAGGCGTTATTGCCGGAGGCTGCGATGTGAAGGTGTTCAACCTGCATGACGATGAGCGATCCGAGATTGTCAAGCATATCCTCGACTCAAAAGCGATCATGGTCGGCGTCCCGACCATAAATGACATGCCCTACCCGAGCATCGGGGATCTCCTGTACTATCTCAGGGGCCTGCACTTTAACCGGACCGGCGAACGTTTTGCCTTAACCTTCGGGTCCATGGGTGGCAAAGGCGGAGCCGTGAAGATGGTGGCCGATGAGTTGAAGGCAGCCGGGTTCACCATAGTTGGCTCACAGGAAGTCCTGTACGTGCCGGACGCATCCGAGCTCGATACCGCGTTTGCGGCCGGCAAGGCCATGGCAGAACGCATTACAAAATAATTTTTTTTATTTCAGTTCAATTGAATTTCAGGAAAATGGTATCCGTCCTTTTCCGGTAAAAACGCACATGAACTGGAGTTCGCATTCACATAAAGAAAAACGGATACCTCCTCTTATAGTGTTTAGGTGTTTCCCACCCCCTGCTGGGGTCGCCCGGCCGCCTCATTGGGGCCTCGCCGGGCAGATCGGTTTATCGGCAAGTATCTTAGTTCTTGAATCGCCGCACAGGAAGGCCCGCTGGGAGCGGCAGCACAATCCTGTTGGTATTTGGAGTGGGGGACCCTTGAACTCAATTGAATGAAAAATCTGATTTTCAGAGGACAACTTTGACCATGTTTCCATGAATTTCCCCCAAAGACGCGGAAACGTTCATACCATTTCAATCCACAATACCCTTAATCATCATGATCCACCTCCCCCCACTGACACTGGACCGGCATGCGGTAATAATCCGGCCCGGGCTCCGTTGTAGAATGATCCGTTCAGGAGGGATGCCTTATGACGGGTGAAATGGATCTCAAGCTGGAGGCGCTCTCGAAATATATCGTCACCAGCCCTTCATGGATCCGGTCGCTGGTCCTGATCTTCATCCTCTCCGGCTGTGTCGAAGTCATGGCGATCCTGGGGAGCGGAAGATCCTTTACCCACCCCAATCTCTTCCCGCTCAACGCCTACCTCTTCCCGGCTCTCGGGGCCCTGGCCCTTACCCCCTGGCTGGCCCGCAGGTTCTCGGGAAAACTCACGTACGGCTGGTCGGGGCTCACGGCGGCAATCGGCCTTATCATCTCGCTTTTTATCTCCCTCTCACCGGTCCTGCTGGTCAGCTCCTCGTTTCCGCTCTTCTTTGCGATCTCCTTAGCCCTGGTCTTTACGTTCCGCCTGCTCCTCCTTGCAGCGGTTGTCGATTTCCACCTGCACCGGGTCGTGGTCCCGGCACTCGTTCATTCCGGCATAGCGGTCGTGGGAGCCGCACCATTCCTCGGGTTGGAGTTCGTGCAGCTCTCCATCCTCCTCCACATCAGCTTTGCCATCGGCGTCTTTGTCTTCATTAACGTGATCGAACGCCCGATGAAGGCCAACTTCCGGGTTGGTCCGCTCGAACTGGCCAATGCATTCCTTGCCCATCTGTCGGAAGGCAGCCATAAACTCGATGACTTCTTCCGGAGTATCGGTGAGTCAGTGGTCGTGCCTCAGGTCTCGCTGGTGATGCAGCGGGAAGGAAAGGAGGAGATCTTCCTGACGGTCCCCAATGTCCACCCCGGACCTCTCGGGGAGATTGGCGGAAGCAACCTGCCCTGGATCCTTCATGGCATGTTCGGCAATGCCTCGATGGTCTTCCATGGCTCGGCCTCGCACGATTTCAACCCGGTCGATGAGGTGGAGGTACGAAAAGTGGGTGCCCTGGTCCAGGAGACCCGCCCCAAGTCCTGTTCCAACACGGGCTGCACAAAATCGGAAAGGTTCCGGTGCGGATCGGTCGATGTGCTCGCCCAGTCGTTCGGGGACACAGTCTTTGTGGCGGCTACCCGGTCTCCGCTGGTTACCGAAGATCTGGACTTTGCCCTTGGTTTTGCCATCATGAAAGCGGGAGAGAAATATTTCCGGCACGTGGCGTTCATCGATGCCCACAACTGCATGGATCCCATGGAGAACGGGGTATTTGCCGGGACACAACTCGCAATGGAATATGTCGGCGCTGCAGATGCTGCGTTTGCCGGTACCGCCCGGAAAGAACAGGCCGGGTTCTCTGCGGGATATGCCGGCCGTCTCCTCCCGTTCTCGCGCCAGGAAGGTTTTGGCGACCTTGGTGTCCAGGTCCTTATCGTGAATGCGGCCGGGCAGAAGACTGCGTACGTTCTTTTCGATGGCAACAACATGCAGACCGGCGTAAGGGACGAGATCCGCCGGAGACTGCTCGCCCACGTGGATGAATGTGAGGTTATGACCACCGATACCCATGTGGTCAATACCGTATCCGGCCGAAACCAGGTGGGGCTCAGGATCCCGGTGGATGCCTTTTACCCCCTTGTGGAGAGAGCAGTCCTCGAAGCCCTGGCCGACGCCGCCCCGGCCCGGACTGCCGGTGCAACCGCATGGTGCCCGGGAATCGTGGTCTTTGGTTCGCAGCGGATCTCCCAGATCGCGTCCACCGTGAACGGGATGATGGGATTTTTGCTCCCGGTTGCGATTATCATTCTCCTGGGGGCTTTCCTGACTACCGCAATGGCCTATTACCTGCTGGTATATTAGAAAACGAGCGGCATAATCCTGTCCTGGGCCGGCCAGCAGGCTGGCCGGTTTTTCGGAAGGGGTTTTTTTTACCTGTACATGAAAAAGGATAGTATGCATGAACTCGCAGAGGTCTGGACCCGGAAGCGTGGCCTTGCCTGGATTGCCGTAACTGCGATTTTATACGCTCTGGTTCTCATTCCCTTCAACCAGGTCCACTGGGATATCGCCGGTATCCCCATCCGCCCGGCTGCTGCTCTCACGGTAGTTTTTGGAATCCTCTGTGGCCCGGCAGCGGCCTGGGGTTTTGGCATCGGAAATATTGCCGGAGACCTGTCGGGTTCCTGGTCCCTGATGAGCATTATCGGTTTTCTCATCAATGTTCTTTATCCCTACGTATCCTACCGGCTCTGGCACCGTTTGATGAGAGGTCATGAGCTCCGGGTGGATAAGTTCAGTCTCGGGCGGTTTTTTCTGGTGACATTTGTTGCAACCCTGGTTTGTATGGCTCTTCTCGCTCTCGGTGGAACTGTCTTTTTCGGACGTCCTTTCGAAAGTAAGTTCATAGGTTACTTTGCCAACAACATTATCTGGGCTATGCTTGCCGGACCTGTCGTGTTCTGCCTGATCTT
Organism: Methanomicrobiales archaeon; assembly: GCA_025358115.1. Classification (GTDB taxonomy): domain Archaea; phylum Halobacteriota; class Methanomicrobia; order Methanomicrobiales; family Methanospirillaceae; genus Methanoregula. The sequence continues at coordinate 36,625 of JANYKQ010000060.1, forward strand.
TGACAGGGCGGTCCGGAACGGATGGGTCTATGGCAGGGAATGGGACCGGCTAAAACAATCACTGCCTTTGCAGTATTCCTGAGATGGCAAGAGTCATCCGGGCACCCCGTTTTGCAGGATTTTCCGGTTGACCGTATTGTTAAAAGGATCCGAAAAAAAAATTTGGGCGGCTATGGATGACCGGTTACCGGAAGAAAAAAGCGTGCGGTTGGGGGAAAAGAGGGTGTTTCCTCCAGGTCGCTGGTTGCGTTGTACAATGTTCAAAGAAGGTGGTGGGAATTATATCCCGCCTGCGGATACATTTCGCTTTTGTAATCGTTCGTCCTGTAATTTCATTCAGAAGTTCGGCACAGGGACAAAATTGTTCCCGGTCTGCATAAAGACCGTCCGGGGCAGCTCGATGCCGAGCGCTTCTTTTAAGACCTCTTCGATCGTCTCTACCGGTACGAAGGTCAGTTCGGTCCGGACATCTTCCGGCACATCCAGGAGATCCCGCTCGTTCTCCTTTGGCAGGATCACTTTCTTTATTCCCGCCCGGTGAGCCGCGAGGATCTTCTCCTTGATGCCCCCGACCGGAAGCACCGTTCCGCTCAGGGTAATCTCGCCGGTCATGGCAAGGTTCGGGTCAACGGTCTTACCGGTGATTAAGGACGAAAGGGCCGTAAAGAGGGTTACGCCCGCTGAAGGCCCGTCCTTGGGGGTTGCACCCGATGGCACGTGAACGTGAATGTCGCTTGTCATGAAATTGAACCCGTTCTGGGTGTTTGCCAGCCGCGACCGGATGAGGGAGAGCGATATGGTAGCCGACTCCTTCATCACATCCCCCAGCTGGCCCGTGAGGGTGAGTTTGCCGGTACCGGGCATGAACGTGCCTTCGATAAAGAGGATCTCTCCTCCCACCGGGGTCCATGCAAGGCCCGTCACCACACCGGGTACCGGTTCCTTGCGGGCCACTTCCTGCCGGATCAGTTCCTTGCCCAGTATCTCTGCGAGATTATCCTGCGACACGACAAACGGCAGCGTCGCGGTACCCGAGACAATCTTCTCGGACACGTGCCGGGCCATCTTTGCCAGTTGTTTCCGCAACCACCGGACACCAGCCTCGCGGGTATACTTCTCAATCACCACGCGCAAGGCTTCGTCATCGATCCGGAGCTTGTCCGCATCCAGGCCGTGCTCGGTTAAGGTCTCGGGAATCAGGTGATCTTTTGCAATCGCGAACTTCTCGTTCTTTGTGTACCCCGAGATCTCGATGATCTCCATCCGGTCGAGCAGGGGGGCCGGGATCGTTGCAAGCGAGTTGGCTGTTGCTATGAATAAGACGTCCGACAGATCATAGGGGACCTCTAAGTAATGATCCGAGAAGGTGTTGTTCTGCTCGGGGTCGAGGACTTCTAAGAGCGCACTGGCCGGGTCGCCGGCATAGGATGAGGCCAGCTTGTCGATCTCGTCGAGGATGAAGACGGGATTTTTCGTGCCGGCTTTCTGGATGCCCTGGATGATCCTTCCCGGCAGGGCACCGACATAGGTCCTCCGGTGTCCCCGGATCTCGGCCTCGTCGCGGACCCCGCCAAGACTGATCCGGAGGTACTTGCGTCCCAGTGCCTCGGCTATACTTTTTCCAAGGCTCGTCTTTCCCGTGCCGGGCGGGCCGGTGAAGAGGAGGATCGAACCCTGTTTCTCGCTCCTGAGTTTCATGACAGCAAGGTGCTGTACGATTCGTTCTTTTACTTTCTCGAGACCGTTATGGTGGCTGTCGAGCACGCGGCGGGCCTCTTTGATATCGATGCTCTTCTTCTCTTCGGTCACCCACGGGAGATCGAGCAGGAGATCGAGATAGTTCCGGATCACGGCGCTCTCGTGGTTCTGGTTACCCCCGGCCTCAAGTTTCTTCGCCTCTCCCAGTGCTTTCTTCCGCACAAAGTCCGGCATTTTGGAGTTCTCGATACGCTCCCGGTAGCCGCCATCCCTTTGTGTGCCTTCACTCTCGGAGAGCTCTTCCTGGATCACCTTGAGCTGCTCGCGCAGCATAGCCTCGCGGTTCGACTTGCCCACCCGGTCAGTCACTTTCTTAGCCATCTCTATCCGGATGCTGATATCTTCCCGCGTCTTGACCAGGAGTTCCAGAAACGAGATGTACCGCTGCCGGACCGACGTGATCTCAAGGAGCGCCTGTTTCTCGGAGAGATGGACCGGCAGGAAGGGCATGACAAAGCCCATGATCTGGTCCACCGATTCCATCTGGTCGATGGGCCGGGTGAACTGCTCGGATCCCGAGAAGCGGCTGCTGATCTCGTGGATGGTGATCTTGATATCGTCAAGAATCCGGGCTTTGAGCTCGTCTTCGAGATCCATAAGATCGGGAACTGTCTCGTACGCTGCATAGAGCCGCCCCGCCCGGTCTGTCAGGGATACTGCCTTTACCCGCTGCACTACCTGTGCACAGATCAGGTACCCGTCATTGGCCGGTTCGACTGCCGAGATCCGGAACAGGTTGCCGGTCTTGTACACCGACTCGGGGGTCAGCTCTGATGGGCGGGTACCGCTCTTAACTGTCAGGCCGATCGCGTGTGCCCCGGTGGTATCCTTCAATGCGTCCAGCAGGAGTGCTCCGGTTGCCGGGTCAACCGGGAATTTTGTCCGGCTGTCCGGGTAGACAACGATCTCAAAGAGCGGTATCACCAGTTTTTCCTGTAATATCTCAGTTGTTTCTGATTGCATGGGTTCCTCATTCATTTAGTTTGCATTTACCTAACTAAAGTGCGGGACAAAAAAAATTATCCCACTTTCTTCAGGATCTCAAGTAAGAGTTCCTGTTCCTGTTCATCCAGTGAATCGACCACTCGTTCAATCACCCGGCGCAAGGCATCGTGTTCGGCCGTTGCAACTTTTTTCCCTTTGTCGGTGAGGCGGATGTACAGGATTCTCCCGTCTTTGGGACAGGGTTCCCGGTACACGCACTCCATCCGGACAAAGCGGTTGATCATCTCGGTTATGGTGGGTTTTGAGTTCTTCGTGATCTCAGCAAGCCTGCTGAAGGTGACATCACCCTGTTCATCGATGACTTTGAGGTACGCGATCTGTTTGACCGTCATATCCGCAAGCCCGCATTCGGAAAATATAGTACAGGAGCATTCGTTCTTCATCCGGAGAAGGTGTTCAAACACTTCCAGCAGATGCTCGTCTCGCTCCATCATACTCCGATCTTTCATTAGTTAGGTCTTACCTAATAATAAATGTGCAGGTCAGGGTATCAGCAACCGGGACTGGAATGAAGGCAGGTTGACGGTCATGAATACCGCGCACGGGAGAACAATCGTTGATCCTTTTTTTCGCTGTGTAACAGGCAAGTCATTTGCCCTTGGGCTTCACGTTCCAAAACCCGTTGACGTAAAAACCTGAGCGAACAAATCCGAACAACCGACCCGGTAAAAAAATTAATGCGGATATAAATCAAAACTGTTTTATAGTTATTATATAATATAAAAAATTGCCTAATCGAGGTGTGAATAATGGGGAATGAAAAATTACCTGATGACGTTCTCCGGAAGATGGACGGAGGATTACGTCGCCTTCTGCGCATGGAAGACGCAGAGATCAAAAAGATGGTAGAATTCCACAATGCACGCATTGAAAAAAGCATACCGGCAACCGGGTTGCCAGACAAGGGAAAACCGATCAGTACCGCCGGCTTAAACACTGCAGGAAAAACGGTAACCCGGGCAATATCCCGTGCTGACCAGGTACCCCATCCGGTTTTCGGACCTGTGCAGATTGAGAAGATCAAGCCCTTCCGGCTCTTGATTCGATCCATTATCCATTTTACCGGAAATACCAAAGACCTGGAAAAACTGGGTCTTGTCGTGCGCAGCCGTGCCCAGGATATCTTCACCGTTACCGGCACACGAGCCCAGCTCTTAACGCTTGCTAACCAGCCCGCTACCCTGCGGATGAACCTACCCCGGATTTTGCTGCCAAACGTGGAAAATGCTTCTGCCCAGGCAGAGATCGCGGCGGTTCATGCACCGCGCCCGGCAAACCCAACCGGTTTCCAGGGTGCGGGAGTCATCATCGGACTTATCGACTCTCCTCTTGATGTCACCCACCATGGTTTTCGGGATCCTGCCGGGGCAACGCATGATTCGCGAGTCCGCTACTACTGGGTCCAGGCCCCCCAGGCCGGTGCGCCGGGGTTCGATCCCGCTGCATATCATGCAGCAAATCCTTTGACAACGCCGAATTTTACCGGTCTCAATTATGGCCGCATCTACGATCGCGCTGCAATTACCAATGCAATCGGCCTGGCAGGAGGTCCGTACGGAACCGGAGCCGGCCAGATAGCCTGTACAACGGCAGCGGGAGAACATGGCACCCACACCACCGGTATCGCAGCAGGCAATGGTCTAGGGAATAACTGGAATACCGGAGCCGCTGTACATATTGGTGCTGCACCGGCCGCCGACATCATCCATGTCTGTTACCGCTGGAGCACCGCCAATCTCCAGAACGGTGTCTGGGAAGATGACGTGATTCATGCTATAAATTTCATCTTCGATGCAGCAGATTTCCATAACCAGCCGGCGGTTGTCAGTGTCAGCCTGGGGACCAATGTGGGACCGCACAATGGGATGACCCTTTTGGACCAGGCACGCGATAATCTCCTGAACTCCCATGTCAACCGGGCCATTGTCTGGTCTGCCGGTAATGATGATAACAAAGACGGGTTCCGGAAAGGTACAATTGCTGCAATGGTTACCGAGTCCATGACCCTGACTCCCACGAACATGGGGGGTGCGGTTGACCGGTGGCTCGATATCTGGTACCGGGGGCCGGAACTGGAGGTTGAGGTCCGGTGCGGAGCAGACACTACCGGCTGGCAGGCTGCAGGAAACGAGTTCCACGGGACACTCAATGGCCATACCGTTGATGTCGATCGGGAAACTGAACTAAGCAACACCCTGCGGGGAATCAGGCTGTACATTCTTGGAGCCCATACCGCGGATGTCTGTACCATAAACCTGCGCAATCCGGATGCTGCAGCTGCTGTAGACTATTTCGCCTGGACCGGAGCCCAGGGCTGGTGGGCGAGTGTAACCGGAGCCACTCACCATGAGATGACCCTGAGTGACACGGGATGCGGCTTATCGGTATTAACCGTAGGCGCGTGCGAAAAATTAGGCGCAGCTAACCCGGCAGCGGGAGAGATCATTACCACCTACAGCAGTGCCGGGCCGACCGTTGATGGCCGGATCAAACCCGAGATTGCTGCTGTTGGTGGAGGTTCATCGGGGGATGTGATCTCCACAAATTCCAACCAGGCAAGCGGTTATATCGGCATGTCAGGAACCAGCATGGCAACGCCCCTCACTGCCGGTGCCGTGGCTTTGCTGTTCAATGAATATGTCCCCCTTCACCACGACCTGACCCATGACACCATCAAGGCCATCTTAACCCAGAACACAAACACGCTGGGTCTCCATCTCGACCCTTCAGCACCGGGTTACGTTGCAACGGAACGAAACAAGTACGGTTACGGCCGCCTGAGGGTCATTGCCCCCATTGACCTGATCATGCCGCCGCTCGATGTGGATTTGTGGATACGGACCGCTGACGACGATTACGGTGTCGAGCCATACCCCGGCGGCTGTTTCTGCTCCGCACCGGATATCCGGGTATGCCAGCAGGGGACCGATACCGAAGTGACCAGCCTTGTCTGGGGTACGATCTATGATGTCAAAGTTACCGTCCGTAACCTGGGTGACAGCGATGCTGTCGGTGCAACCGTGCGGCTGCGTTATACCCTGCCCTGGACCGCACCGGATGGATGGCATGCTGCAGAAGATGCCGGTAACAATCCTCTCGAACAGACCATCACGGTACCGGCACTGGGCCAGCAGACCGTTACCTTCTCCTGGAGACCGGATGCCGCCGAGATCGGTGCTCCTGCAACTACCCATCATTTCTGTCTTCTTGCAGAGACCTGGCACCTGTCCGATCCCCTCAGTTATACCATGCCGTCAACTTCCGGCGGGGATGCCTGGACCCTGAATATCAAGAACTCCAACAATGTAGCCCTGCACAATCTGCATATTCAGTAGGAGGTGAAAAAAATGCCAAAAAATGAAACTGCGTTCGTCTGGAAAGGTGAACATACATTCCAGATCATAGGAACACAACACCATGAGGATACAATAAAAATTGTTGCTGATTCCCACCAGAAAGAGGCCCGGGTCAGCCTGATCCTGCCAACATTGTCGATCACGTACGCTGATATGGCGTTCACCAACGCGATTGGCGGCGTTCAGGAAGATTATCCGTACTCCCAAAAGTACGGGAAAAAGTTCTTCGATCCCCCGGTGGTGATCAGTGGTGAGAAAGAGATTGAGAACTATACCTGGATCCGGGGGGCCAATAAGGTCACTATCGGGCCGGAACAGACTGAAATCGAATGGTACCTGTTTAAAAAACTCGTAATCCCGCGACTGCGGATCGACCGGAAGAAACCTGCCGAGGCAATGATCCGGTGCAAGTCTATCTCCATAGATGTGGACACCCCGTTAAAAATAGATGTGCTCCAGTTTGCCGATGGCCGTCATATCGGAGGGGTCCGGGTCGAGAAACGACATCCGGACTGGAAACCAAAAGAACCGGAAAAACGGTATGACCTCACGATACATGTCTCGGACAGCAGGACTTTGCAACCAATGGCAGAAAGAGTGGTCAATTTCTTCCGCTGGGACGAGAAGACCTCCACACCCTATGGGGCGGGGGGTTTTGTCAAGGCTGAACAAAAGTACACCGATGGGAATGGGACCGTTCACGACCCGGCCCGTACCAGCAACATTCTGGAAGCGATTACGGTTGGAATTATGGGCCGGGCGTCGGTTGCAAAATGTTTCCGGGCATTGCCGGGACAGATTGTTCGTCATGAAATCCGAACCTGGGCCCTGGAGAAGACTAAACGGGATTATACCTGGGCCAGTAAGGATACGCTCGATTCAATTGCAGGCTTGACCGGGATCAAGGGAGCTGAGATACTCAAAACAAACGGGCTGGGTGATTCAGGATCCGTAAAGGCAGGTTCAAAGATCAGCCTGCCCTGTTATGCAGCCTCCTACCAGATGGAACGGGGAGATTCCTTTGAGTGGCTTATCCGGGCCTTCGCGTACGAGAACAGCGAGGAACTATCCCGTGTTAATAATCTGATAACTCTCGCGGAATGGGATGGTAAGGAAAATATCCGGTTACCCGGCTGGCATTTCTTCTATGCCCGAAAAGGAGACTCCCTGAAACTGATCGATTCCCTGTTCAACCTGCCGCCGGGATCTTCACGTACCCTTGGTCGTGTCCATCATCCCCATGCCCCGATACCTTTCGAATCGGAGATCATCGCGGTGCCGACAGAAGAATTTGTGAAAAAGCATATCGGGAGTTTCAAATAAGCTGGAGATTTCCTCTCGGTTTCATTCTTTTTTCCGGTTTGACCGGAAAGTAGTTTTTTTTAAAACAGGCTCCGGATTTCACTAATGATTCTTCCATAGCATTGAGGTCAGAAAAAATTCCCGGTCCGCCATGCAACCGTATCCCATGATTCCCGGATAATCGGTACTTCCGGGTCGAAGACCGGGTCATGTATCGTATCGGGAAATTCTCCCGGCCCCACGGTACCCGGTAGATCAGCCGGGATATCATTGGGGAAAAAGGCTTCAACCCATGGACCGGGAGATCCTGCTGTCATTGGAGAGTGTATGATTCCCGTGCCAAAATGTATGAAAAGCAGAACTAAATTTTTTTAAAACCTGCAATTCAATTTACCTCTGCTCTGATGCTCTCCCGCTCCACTTTCAGGGAACAATCGCTGTCAGCAAACCGGAATTCTGCCATATCTGAATCCACTGAGATCACCATTCCATTCAGGAACTCAACATCTTCGAGCGTTTTTCCAAAAACACTGAGCACGAGAGGAAAGATCGTGATGTCATGGGCTATCACCACGAGCAGATCTTTATCGCCGGTCCCCGTGTAGGAGAACAGTGTCCTTAAAACAGCATCAGCATACCGGTGGGGATTCTGGAGCAGCGTCTCAGGAATCTCCTCATCGGCCCATCTCCGGATCACCTCGCGTCCACCCACTTCGTTCATGAGTGACAGGATCTCTTCCAGGTTTTTGACGGGACTCGTTATTTCCGGCTCGCAACCCAGGATCCGGACGGGAATGCCGGGGGGATATCCGTTACAGATCGCTTCAGCAGTCATCCTGCACCTTAGCACCGCAGTGTGCCCGAGACAGAGAGTCCTCCCCTGCTGTATTTTTCCCAGAGTTGCTCCCCATTCCTTTGCCATAAGGATCCCCTCGGGGGTTATCTCCACCTGGTCGCGGAGATGAATGGGAACTCCGTCAAAGGAGTTCCTGGCGGAATGACGGATTACGGCTATTGTTTTTCGCCCTTCCGGAGCGTCTTTTAAAATATCCAGAACAAAATTTCCCGGTCTCATTCCCAAACATCCTTTCATTGGTTTATCGTTTCTTTAAAAAAGAGGTTTCCAGTTGATCTTCCCGCTGCATCGGGTTCCCCTGTCCAACTACCCGAGATACAATACCGGACAACGGGTACCATATTCTCATGTCCATATACGGAAAGTATTTGATCGTACGGTGAACAGGATCTCGTCAGGGCAGAGAATCCCCGGTGCCCCTTTGCTCCGGATTCCGTAACGGGCTTCTGATAAGCCCCGTGCAGCAAAAGATTTAATGGCACCTGCTACAAATTGACTAGTCAGTCTAGTGAATTCGGGAAAAATCCGTTTTGACCAGCAGGGGTACCCATGCAATACCGGAAAGTTCCAAAGAACGGCGACCAGTTATCAGCACTGGGCTTTGGCCTGATGCGTCTTCCCACCCGGCGGATGAAGATCGATGAGGAGCGTGCCACCCGACAGATTCGCGATGCGATCGACCTCGGGATCAATTACCTGGATACCGCGGTCCCCTACCATGGCGGGGAGAGCGAACGCTTCCTTGGCCGGGTACTCCAGGGGGGTTACCGGGAGAAGGTGAAACTCGCTACAAAACTCCCGCCCTGGAGCGTAAAAACCCGCGGGGACATGGACCGGATCCTTGATATCCAGTTAAGGAAACTCCGGACCGATCACATCGACTATTACCTGCTCCATTCCCTTGAGGCCAACCAGTGGAAACGGTTAGAGGAACTCGGGGTGCTGGAGTTCCTGGACTCGGCCAGGGCCTCAGGGAAGATCGTCAATGCCGGGTTCTCGTTCCATGGCGACAGGAGAACGTTTAAGGAGATCATCGATGCCTATGACTGGACGTTCTGCCAGATCCAGTACAATTTCCTGGACGAGAACACCCAGGCCGGGACCGAGGGGCTCCGGTACGCGGCCTCAAAGAATATCGCGGTCATGGTGATGGAGCCGCTCCGGGGCGGGATGCTGGCCGGAAAACTCCCGGTGGATGTAGAACAGGTGTACCGCGATGCAGCAACCAAGCGGTCTGCTGCGGAGTGGGCACTCCGCTGGGTCTGGAATCACCCTGAAGTTACTGTTGTTCTCTCCGGCATGAATGATGAGACACATATTGCCGAGAACTTAAAAACCTGCGAAACTGCCCTGCCCGGCTCTATGACACCGGACGAACTCGCCACAGTAGAGAAAGTTGCAGCAGCGTACAGGAAACTTATCAAAGTGGGCTGCACCGGTTGTGCCTACTGCATGCCCTGCCCGTCCGGGGTGAACATTCCCCAGTGTTTCTCGCTGTATAATGATTACTCCATGGGCCTGAACCGCATGATGAGCCGGGGGTTCTATGGCCTGCAGCTGATGGGAGGCATGGGAACTGCGGCCGATGCATCGCTCTGCCGGAACTGCGGAAAGTGTGTAAAGGCCTGCCCCCAGAAGATTGCGATCCCGGAAGAACTAAAAAAAGTCAGGAGTACTCTTGGTGGACTGGGCACGAAGCTGATGATTCCATTCATCAGGCTGATGTTCTCACCCACGGTGAAGGAATGATTACGGGAACCTGTACACGGAAAAATCTGTAAATATTTCAATGTATTCCAGGAACTGATGATAACCTATGGAAAAAACTGCCGAAAAACGACTAAAACAGCCGAAACCAGCCAAAGGATCGGATGATGAAGCCAAAAAGGCATCCGAGAACCGGGAGAAGATCCTCTCCACAGCGCTCACTCTCTTTACTGAGCGGGGATTTTTCGGTACCCCTACCTCGCTGATCTCGAAAGAGGCCGGCGTTGCTACCGGCACCCTCTTCTTTTATTTCGCAACCAAAGAGGAGCTTATCGATACGCTCTACCGCCGCATCAAGAGCGAAGCGGCCCAGGCAATGTGTCGTAATTTCAATACCGAGAAGACAGCGCTTGCAAAACTCCGGCGCATCGGGTACAATGCGATCGAATGGGGTATTGAAAATCCTGCAAAGCAGAAGTTCATGGAGCAGTTCGCCCATTCATCGTTCGTCTCGACAACGGCCCATGAGGAGGGTATGTCCCATTTCCTCTTCCTGCAGGATCTCGTGCGGGACGGGATACGGGAGGGTTCGATCCGGGATATCGACCCGGGCCTCCTCTTCTGCATGATGGCTTCATCCTTCTCCGGCCTGATTGCACGGGCATATGCAGAAAAGGATCCCTCCCTGCGCGAAAGACTGGTGAACGAGGGGCTGGATTTTATTTTTAACGGGATGAAAGCATGACGGTAAAGGATTGGCAGAGGGATGAGAACGAAATATGCAGCTGAAAAGAGATCAGCGGATAGCGGAGTGATGTAAATGACAATGGTAATCGAAGCACGGGATTTATCCAAAACCTATGGTGATGTTCAGGCCGTGAACCACGTGAACCTCATGGTCGAGAAGGGAGCGCTTTTCGGTCTTCTTGGTCCCAACGGGTCCGGTAAGACAACGATGATCAAGATGCTGACCGGCCAGACCCGGCCGACCGGTGGTACTGCAACGGTGCTCGGGGTCGATGCGGTGCTGGACCCGGTCGGGGTCCGTGCCCGCGTGGGGATCATCCCCGAGCAGGAGACCCCGCCGAGTTTCCTGACGGCACAGGAATACCTTGAGTTCGTTGCAGCGGTCCGGAAGATCCCGGGCATTGAAGCAAAGGCGGACTGGTGGTTTGAGTTCCTTGACTTTGCTGACAAGAAGCACGTTCTCTGCAAGGATCTCTCCCGGGGCACCCGCCAGAAACTGATGTTCACCCAGGCCTTCATCCACGAGCCCGAGCTTGCCCTGATCGATGAACCCCTGATCAACTTCGACCCGATCATGCAGGATCTCGTCAAGGACTATCTCGTTGCCTACGTAAAGAAGGGAAAGACGATCTTCATCTCAACCCATATCCTTGAAGTGGCCGAAGAGATCTGCTCGGGGTTTGCCATCCTCCACAAGGGCTCGCTCCTCCACACGGGCCCGGTTGCCGAACTGACCGCACGGGGCGAGCACCTGCCCTCCTACTTCCTCTCGCTCGTCCGGAAGGATCGCCATGTTTGAGCTCTTCATCGCGATGGTCAAGGAGGAGTGGCGGGTCCATTCGACAATGTTTGGCAGCCTCTCCTTTGCCCTCTTCCCGTTCATGATCTTCGGGATCGCCTTCATGGGTGCCTTCCTCGTTCCCCTGATGCACACGACTCTTCCTGCCGGCAATATTACGCTGATCATCCATGCAAACTATCTGATGCTCGGGATCATGGTCGGGGGGTTCGGCCTTTTGGGCAATGAAGTGATGAACCGGCGTTTCGGCCAGGCAAGCCTCCTTGCGTACAGCGCCCGGAGCCTCCCGCTCTCGGAGAAGTTCATATTTTTCAACTTTGTTGTCAAGGATACGGTCTATTACTTCTTCCTCTGGGTCTTTCCCTTTGGTCTCGGCTACATCCTGGCATCGCCGTTCATTGGCGTCCCGCTCTCCAGTGCCCTCCTCCTGCTCCTCACGCTGGCACTCGCGTTCCTCTTTGGCCTCTGTGCGGTCTTCTTCCTCTCCACTATCTATGCCCGGTCACGCCCCCTGCTCTGGGCAGTGCTTGCAGCTCTTGTTATTGGATGGGGAGGACTTGCAGCAATTACCCACACGAACCCGGCGCTCTTCTTCCTGCCGCTGCTGCTCAACAGCGCCTTCTCGTGGGGGAACCTGGTCATCTCCTGCGCCGTGCTCGTCCTTCTCTTTGCCATTGCGATCCTGCTCTTCAATCCTGAATCCGTTGGCTCGGAAAAGATCTACCGGGACTCCTTTGCCCCGCTGCTGAAACGGTTCTCGTTCCTGCCAAACCCCCCGCTCGCTGCCAAGGACACCCTCGACCTGTACCGGAGCGGCAGCATGATCGGTCAGACCATCTTCTCGTTCATCCTCCCGCTTGCGGTGATCTGGTTCTTCCTTTCGCTGTTAGGCCCGTTCTTCCCTCCTCACGGCCTGCTCTTTATCTTTGCCATCACCACCGGCATCATCGCGTCAACCATGTATACGTGGGTGACGATGTTTGACTCCTTCGGGCCATATGCGTGCCTGCCGGTGGCTGTCAGTACGCTCATTTCGAGCAAGCTCACCACGTTCTCCATCCTCCAGGTGATACCAGCGGTCTTCATCGCGATCGTTGCGATCCTTTCCGGGGAGGCTGTGTATCTTGTCCCGGCCGTTGTGCTCGGGATCTCGGTCTCGTTCTACGCGGTCGGTGTGATGGCCTGGCTCTGCGGGCTCTCGCCCAACGTGCTGGTGTACGATGTGAAGGTCCTCTTTGTGTACCTCATTTTAGTTGGCATTGTACTGACTGTCTTCACGTCCGTTGCGTTTGCCAACCCGTACTTTGCCCTCTCGGCAGTTCTCCTCGCGATCCCGACCTGGCTGCTGGTCCGGAAGGCAAAGATCCGCTGGGATGCGGTGGACCCGGCAGGATTTTAAAAAAACTGTTGTACCGGCAAAAAAATAATTGATTCTTTTTTGGCCCTGTTAAAATGTATGCGAACGGAAGTGCACACAGGTACCATGAAAAATGATTTGTGATTTCACCCGCCTCGGGGCCTCTTCAGGTTCGAGCGGTAAGGGTGTTTTATTTTAGTCATTAAATTGCCGGAGGTGCCACTTGCACAGGGTTGTATATCAATAACTACATCCTTCCAGCGAATGGGTACCGGCAGAGCAGACCCGCGCACAGGAAAAACCCCGCACAGGCAATTTAAAAAAAATAACCCACCCTGATCGTTCACTCACCATTACGTTATACCGTTATTAAATGAATTTCAAGAAGCTAAATACGAAAGCGATATACCCCATTGCAGGAATGGAAGTATGTGGCAGATCCGGCCCGTGTTCTCTATGTCGATGACGAGACCTCCCTCCTGGAGCTCGGCAAAGTTTTCCTTGAGCAGTATCCGGATGTATCTGTTGAGACTGTAGCCTCTGCTCAGGCAGCCCTTGACCTTCTCTCGAAAAAAACCTTCGATGCCATTGTATCCGATTACCGGATGCCGGAAATGGATGGCATAGAATTCTTAAAACACGTCCGCCGGTTGTATAAAGATCTCCCATTTATTCTCTTTACCGGACGGAGCCGTGAGGAAATTGTTATCCAGGCCCTGAATGAAGGGGCGGATTTTTATCTCCAGAAAGGGGGCGATCCCAAATCACAGTTTACCGAACTGGTCTATAAACTAAAAAAATCTATCGCCCAGCGGCAGGCCGAACGGGAAATATCTGTTGTAAATGGTGAGATTACCAAAAAATTTGAAGAAGAGAAGGTAATTTCCGAATTTTCCCAGGTTCTTCTCAATGCGAACTCGGTTGATGAAGTGCTTGACTATTTCGGGAATATAATCTTTGACCGGTCCGGAGCGGATTACCTGATGCTGGCCAAATTATACCCCCGTGAGATGACGGTCGGTATCCATTCGCTTAAGGGTTTTGGTCCATTGCTTGAACAGATTGGCAAACTGATCAACATGGCTCCGCAGTCCCTCAATGTTCCGGTTGATGTGATACTTGCACATAAAACGGAGATCCCGCTGGAATCGGGACTGAAGGAACTAAATGGCGGGATCTTCACAATCTCGCGGGGGACCCTGCCGAAAACGGTCTGCCTTGCAATTGAAACTATCCTTGCCGTGAAGACCATCTTCATCTACGAGCTGGTCTGGGAGGGAAATCTCTACGGCAGCATCACGTTCGGGTTCCGGGAGGGAAAGGAGATCTTAAACCCGTCCCTTATCAATACCCTGAGTAATCTCCTGGCAAACGGGCTCTGGAGGATCTACTCTGCAGATGCAATTTTTTCGGATAAACATATCCTTGCCGAAAGTGAGGCAAAATTCCGGATAATCTTCGAGAACAGCCCGTATCCAATCTGTATCAACAGTTCCCCGGAGGGAAAATTTCTGGAGGTTAATGCCGCATTCCTGCAGAGCAGCGGGTATACGGAACAAGAGATCATGGGAAAGAATCCGGCTGAACTGGGGATGCTCTCTCTTAAGGACTTAGGCAGGCTGACCTCGCTCATGGTACTGAATGGCCGGCTTGAGAATGTACCTATGACCCTCATCGGGAATGGTGGCCGGAGGATACACGTGCTGTACTCTACTATCCCGGTCAGGATCAATGACAAGTCCGCTGTCATGACGGTAACTGCGGAAATAACCAGCCTGAGACGGGTTGAAGAAGAACTTCTCAAAAAAAATGAGGAGCTCGAGGAGAGCGAGAAAAAATTCCGCAACCTGTATGAGACCATGGCGCAGGGAATTGTGTACCACTCCAGGGATGGTACAATCATCTCGGCAAACCCGGCTGCTGAACGAATACTGGGACTGACCCTGGACCAGTTGATGGGAAAAACATCTCTTGACCCCGGCTGGAAGACCATCCGTGAGGATGGTTCCGCATTTCCCGGCACTGAGCACCCAGCCATGGTATCGCTGCGCACGGGGACACCGTCCGGTCCGGTCATCATGGGGGTATTTCACCCGGAAAAAAACTCACATGTCTGGCTGTCGGTCACGGCGGTTCCCCGGTTCAGGCCGGCAGAAACAACGCCTTTCCAGGTTTATACTACATTTGACGATATCACCAAGCGAGTCCGGGCCGAGGAGGTAATCCGGGAGAGTGAAACAAGCTACCGCGGGCTTTTCAACACGATCCGGCAGGCAATATACCTGCTCGACCGCGAAGGGAAATTTATCGATGTCAACGAAGGTGCGGTAACCATGTACGGTTATGCCCGTGAGGAGTTTACCGGCCGGACCCCTGAGTTCCTCAGTGCTCCGGGAAAGAATGACTTTCCGGCAATTGCAGAAAAAATACAGCAGGCCTTTGCCGGGGAATCCCGGAAATTTGAGTTCTGGGGCCTGCGGAAAAACGGGGAAATTTTCTTAAAGGATGTCTGGCTCTATAAGGGTACATACTTTGGCGAGGATGTGGTCATTGCCATTGGTGCGGATATTTCCGAGCGCCGGCAGGCAGAAGAAGGATTACGTGAATCGGAAAAGAAGTTTGCAATGGTCTTCAAGAGCAACCCGGTCTCGTTAACCCTGGTTTCGGCAACCGATGGCATTTTTGCCGATATCAATGATGCATTCCTGGAACATACCGGGTACAGTCGCAACGAAGTGATCGGTAAAACCTCAGAAGAACTGGGGATTTTTGCTGATCCGGATGAATATGAACAACTTGTCTCCCAGCTGCGGATCCGGCATCACGTTGCAGGTAAGGAGATGCGCTGCCGGGTAAAGACCGGGGAGATCCGGACCTGCATGTTCTCCTGCAGTATTATCCTGATGAACGGCAGGCCTCACATTCTCTCATCGGTTGAAGATATAACCGACCGGAAGAATGCTGAGTCCGCATTCCAGACAATGGCTACCGGTATGGTGGGTACAACCGGCATGGAGTCCCTGGACCGGATTACCGAGAGTATCAGTTCCTGGCTTGGGGCAGACTGTATCATGATCGGCGAGATCCAGCCGGACCGGAAACGCGTGAGCGTGCTTGCCATGCTCCTTGACGGAAAGAAAGTTCAGGATTATGAATATACCCTGGAAGGGACTCCCTGTGAGGATACCACGGAGAAAGGTTTCTGCCTGTTCCCGGACAATGTTGCCAGTCTTTTTCCCAAAAGCCGTGATCTTCGCGAGCTCAGAATCCGGGGATATGCCGGAATACCGCTGCGGAATGCCGAAGGTGTGGTGATGGGGGTCCTCTGCATCCTCACGCGAAATCCCCTCAGCCTTCCCCCTGACGGACGGAAAATCCTCGACATCATCGCTGTCAAAGCCGTAGCCGAGATTGAGCGTAAACACAGTGAAGAGCGCCTGACACGGATCAATGAGGGACTTTTACATCTGGGAACCGATCACCAGAAAAATATCGAAAGCCTCACAAAACTCTGCGGAGAACTGCTCGCCGCCGACTGCGTCCTCTATAACAAGCTCGAGGGCGAACTTCTTTGTGTTATCGGGCACTGGCACTGTCCTCCGGATTTGAAAACCCGTGATGCACCGGAAGGGCATATCTGTTATGATGTGATAAAAGGGGACGGGAACGGCCCCCTGGTAGTCACCAACCTCCCGGAAAGCGCCTATGCCAAATCGGATCCCAATGTCGCAGCCTATAACCTCAGGACCTATATCGGTCACCCGGTAAGGTACGGGGAGGTTATCCGGGGTTCGCTCTGTGCAGTGTACACCCGCACTTTCACCCCGACCCTGGAAGATTTGAAAATTATCGGAATTCTCTCAACAGCTGTTGCCCAGGAGGAAGAACGCAAGGAAGACCACCTGGCACTTCGGGAAAGCGACGAGAGGTTCACCGCGTTCATGTCCAACCTGCCCGCTGCTGCATTTCTGAAAGATGAATCGGGTCGGACTTTGTTTGCCAACACCTATCTCCAGGATCTGCTGGGATTTAAGAACTGGAAAGGAAAAACCACGCCGGAACTGGTTGCCGGAGAAGTCGGGCAGCAGATGACAGGGGCTGACCGGATTGCACTCCGGGAGGGCCCCTTAAAGATCCAGGAAACGATGCCGGATACCAAAGGCGTTTTACGTACGTTTGAGACGATCAAGTTCCCCGTCCACTTCGAAGATAAACCCGTTTTGCTCGGGGGGATCGCTCTCGATATCACGGATCGTATCCAGGCAGAAGAAGCTCTCCGCCAGTCAAACCGTAAGCTCAACCTTTTGTCGGGCATAACCCGGCATGATATCAAAAACCAGCTCCTGGCACTGACGGGATACCTGGAAATCTCCCGAAAGTATCTTGATAATCCGGTCAGGACCGCGGAGTTCATTGAAAAAGAGAAGAGGATTGCAGGGATCATCAATAACCAGATCAGTTTTACGAAGGTGTACGAGGATCTGGGGGTAAAGGCCCCGGTATGGCAGAATGTATCAGCACTGGTAAAGCAGATTATCACCGGTCTGCCGATGCGGGATGTACGGATAGAATCTGATGAATCGGGTCTCGAAGTCTATGCAGATCCGCTCCTTGAGAAAGTGTTCTACAATCTTATTGAAAACGCACTCCGGTATGGTGGTGAGCATATGACCCGGATCCGTTTCTTCACCCGTCAGTCCGAAAAGGAACTGGTCCTTTTTGTTGAGGATGATGGCGGGGGAATTCCGGCAGATGATAAGGCACGCCTGTTTGAGCGGGGCTTTGGGAAAAATACCGGTCTTGGCCTCTTCCTCTCCCGCGAGATTCTTTCTATTACC
This sequence comes from Methanomicrobiales archaeon, assembly GCA_025358115.1. Lineage (GTDB taxonomy): Archaea > Halobacteriota > Methanomicrobia > Methanomicrobiales > Methanospirillaceae > Methanoregula. Next base: position 54,350 of record JANYKQ010000060.1, read on the forward strand.
GGTATTACGATAACAGAAACCGGCGAGCCCGGCAAAGGTGCACGATTTGAAATTACCATGCCCCGGGGTCAGTACCGGTTCACCGGGATCCCGTAACCCGCGTTGGAAAAAACCTGCCACCAGTCCAAGTCTGTTATTCCCTTTTCAGGATTATGGGCACATCACTGGAGAGATTACCGCTATTGATGCTGTTATCAGCAGGACATTTGCTTAACGACACGGTACCCGATAAACAGACTCAGGATATTTTCTTTTCCGGCACTGGTGCAGAAGTTCTGCCGGATGTACAGGGTTGCGATATATCCGGATATCTGGCAGATTTCCGGTTATGAATGTAAAAATTCCGGGCAATTATTCTGAAATGTGTCGGATTTTTCAGCAAATTTCCAGCCCGGGTATACTTTTTTTTAAGAAATTTCATACAGGTGGAAATCAGCTTCCATATATAGCTTGAAAAAAAAGTCAGTAACATTCATCCAGGTTTGATTGCATTATGACAGAAACATCGGGTAACAAGAGATCCATTGTTGAGATTAAGGACATCACTGCCGGAGCCGGCGCACTCGGGCTCCTGGGATACGGTATGCCGGGAGTTCTCATAAGTCTGGCCAATGCAGGACTCATCCAGTCCGGATCCATGATCATTGCCATGGCGATCTTCATGGGCGGATTTGCCATGTTCACTGCCGGTCTTATGGAGTGGAAGAAAGGCAATACGTACGGGATGGCTGCCTATGGTTCGTACGGGCTGTTCTGGTTCTCGTATGCAGCGCTTCTCCTCCTGCCGGCGCTCGGACTTGCAAAAGATACCGGCGGTGCCGGTGCAATGGCTGCTTATCTCGCTCTCTGGGGTCTCTTCACCCTGATCCTGTTCATCGGCTCCTTGAAAATGTCGCGTGCACTCCAGTTTGTGCTTGGAACGCTGGCTCTTGTCTTCTTCCTTGAAGCTGCCGGTGCAGCAACGGGAACCGGCATGTTTGTTGTCCTTGCGGGGTACATCGGCATCATCAGCGGCCTTGCGGCAATTTACACTGCTCTTGCCCCCGTGCTCAACGACATTTATGGCACCCCGATTGCGCCATTAGGTTGATGACGGTATGAGAACATCAGGAAAAAATTCTTTCTTTTTTTAAATTCTGATTTATGGAAATGAACCGGTTTTTTCACGGGTTACCTGTTTTTTGTCCGGTGTCTCTCATGGCAGTGCAATAATAGGCCCATGCTTGGGATAATGTAAGACCGGATGTCTGGAGCCGCGTTGATGTTTTCTTACGGGCACTTTTGGGTGAATGAGCAGGGAGAGGGACCGGGACTCATTATCGTTTGTCTGGACACGCTGGACAAAAGTTTGAGGTTTTCGGAATTTTTTGCTCTGTTGAAATCCTATTTCCGGTGATTCGCTTTCTCTTATAGGCCATTTGGAGGGTGACCCCCTCTCTCCCCCTGAGGGGGAGGCAACCCAAGGAGAGCATCCCCTTGACCCCCCCTGTTTTCAGAGGATTTCAACAGAGCCGGATTTTTATATAACTGGCGGTTTATGGTTCAATAATCCGACACTATGGTGACGTGCGATCCCGATTCCCTGCAAAAAAATTTCTGTCCTTTTTCCGGTTCGCGTTTAACAATCCCAAAAACTGTATACCCATTTTCCCCGGGTCTCAGTACTTCTCTAATTTTTAGCCAGAACAAAAGAAAACAGTAAGATCTAAATAGGCAGCGGGCGCCGAATATGGTCAAACACCGGCAAATTGCCCGCCGAATAAAGAATGAGCTCCGAGCAGAAGATTGTTCCGAAA
>JANYKQ010000037.1 GCA_025358115.1 Methanomicrobiales archaeon
CTGCATTCTGCCGGATTCGGGGATATCTCTCAACGGTTAAGAAAAATGACCGGCCGGTTCTCATATCGCTTGTCGGCGCATTTCAGGGAAATCCATTCACACCTACTTGCGCTCACAGGACCGGCTGAATAGTTACAAAAAAAGAAGATATTTTTTCATTATGTTCTTCGCCATACTATGGCTATTGCACCAGCGGACAAAAGCCCGAAAAGTACCGTAAGTGGAGAAAGAGGAATGGGGGAGGGGGTTTTGATAAGAACCGGAGAGAGAACTACCGGTGCTCCTTCCTGAACAATTGCCTGGAGGGAATATGGCTGATATCCAGGGGAAATTATGTCAATCTGATGGGACCCGTAATGTAAATTTCCCAGGTTAAGGGGTGTTTTTCCCATCATTACTGAATCAAGATATACCATAGCCCCTGCCGGGGTTGATCCCATAGTGAAAGTCCCGTTTCCCGGGGTAATGACCATGGGATTCTGCGATGGTATACCAGAAGATGGAGCAGAACCCGGTAAGGATAATGTGGAATTTCCGGGAATAACCGCTACAGTTGTGTCAATTGGAACCCCTGCACGTGAAGTGACGATCGTGAAAGTCAAATGGAGGGGAGTTTTTATCAGGGGATTACTTACCTTCAGATAATATTGTCCCGGCTGCATGTCGACATGAAAACCATAATTGAAATACCCGGAAGCACTGACCGGTGAAGTATAGGAATGAACAACTTTACCGGTAGTATCGGTAATGTCTATCTGGACATACGATATCCCGCGTTCCGCAGAACCGGTTAATGACACATAGTCATTAATGGTCGCAGGGTTCGGAGTCAGCGCTGCGTAAAATTCTGCTTTTTTCATGAGCACTGACGTTGTTGAAGATATTTCCGGATTGGCGAGATCTGCTGCGGTAAAATAATATCGTGCAGTCTGCATCTTTTCCAAACCTTTGATACTGGATGTATACCAGGCGAGCTTCCAGGTACCATCTGCATCAACTTCAACAGGATTTCCCGATCCCGGACTTCCATTAAGATCATAGATTGGAACACCTTCCAATGGGAGATCCGGGCCGGTAATCCGTAAAAAGGTAACATTGCCTGCAGTATTCCTGCCATCAAAAATAACCGTGTCTCCAATGTAGCTTCCTCCTGATCCCCGGTATGATATTGATACGGTACCATTAACACCCAGCACCGGCTGGATAATGCAGATTGCTGCAATCAGCAGCAGCAGAATGGAAAAAAACTTGTTATTTTGCACACTACTCATTTCCTCGCCTCTCGTTAAAAAGAATATCATTTAAAAAGGATATATATTTTTGTTACAACTTGCCAAAAGGAGAGAAATCTGTGTAACTCATTTAGCATATAACGAAACTATATCTATTTCACAAAGGAAACGATGTATTCGAGGAGACCTGACAATGACCGACGTTGAGTTGGCAATAAAAAATGGAGACCAGAAATTAAAGGCCGCAATAGCGACGATACAGGAAACATTTTCCTATGAGGATACAGCCTATCATCTCCCCATATCTTACGCACTGACCGGCATACCGGTGCATGACCGTACTACTTCACTGGATGTTTTTTCCCGCACAAAAGACAACCCGCTCGTTGCATCTGAATGCATCCTTGCAAAGAAAACAGCACAGGAAGGCAGGGAAGCGTCACCCTATACCGGTTTTATTGCCGATACGATCATCCGTAAACTCGGGTATTCCCTTGTTGACGGCAGTATTCTGGGTCTTGCCCTGATTGTAGGATCCCCCCGCAGTGCCGGCACTGCCGCAGCCATCTGCCGCGAACTCCAGGAGAAATATATGCTCACGTTCCTGGCCGGCCCGGTAGTGCCTTCATTATCCAGTGCCGGGGTAAAGCTGGGTCTTGACTATCGTCTTATCCCCTTGGGCTCCGATGCACTGCACGGTGTGCATTTTGTTGATATCATCGCCCGTGTCGCCATGATGTTCGGGGGAGTCACACCGGGGGACATGCACCGGCTGCTCTCCTATGCAGCGGAACGGGCAAAAGCCATTGTAATCGTATTTCCCGGGCTTAACAACGAAGAGATCGCCCTTGTCGATGGTATGCGGGTGCTTGGCTTTCCGATCCTGACACTGGGTGATTACTCCGGAGGGGCATGGATCCAGGCAACCCCGGAAGATATAGTCCGGACGGGTATGGAATTAAAGGGTATCCGCGTCAATGTGACCGCTATTCCTATTCCCATGGGATGTTCACCTGCGTTTGAAGGAAAAAGTATCCGTAAGGAAGAGATGTATGCGGAGTTCGGTGGAGGAAGATCGCCTGCATTCGAACTGCTGCGGATGAAAAGTCCCGGAGAGATCAAGGATGGGCAGGTGACCGTCATCGGCCCGGAGATTGATTCCATGGCAGAAGGGTCTGCCAACCCGCTGGGAATCATCATTGAAGTAACCGGCAAAACCATGAAGAAAGATTATGAGCCGGTTCTTGAACGAAGGATACACAATTTTGTCAACTATGGCGAAGGTTCGTGGCATGTTGCCCAGCGCGATCTCATCTGGGTCCGGCTCTCAAAAGAGGCCGTGGCAAAAGGAGTGAAGATCGAACATATCGGCAAACTGCTCGCAAGCAAGTTCCGCATGGATTTCCCGCAGTTGCTGGATGCCGTTTCGGTCACACTCATCACAGATAAGGAAAAAGTAATAGCGGCAAAGAAAGAGGCAGAACTGATATATGATGAACGGGATGCCCGCATCAAAGGAATGCGGGATGGTGATGTGAACACTTATTATTCCTGCACGCTCTGCCAGACCTTTGCCCCGAATCATGTCTGCGTGATTACTCCCGAACGCCCTGCCCTGTGCGGAGCTATCAGCTGGCTGGATGGTAAGATCGCATTTGAGATGTCACCGGCCGGGGCAAACCAGCCAATCGAGAAAGGATCGGTTATCAATGCCCAGAACGGTGAATTTGAAGGAGTTAACCGGTTCGTCAAGAAAGCCAGTCATGGAGAAGTGGACCGGTGCTCACTCTACAGTGTTATGGAATATCCCATGACCTGTTGCGGATGTTTTGAATGCATTGCCCTGATGCTTCCGGAAGTAAACGGGATCATGGTCGTGAACCGTGAGTTCAAAGGTCTGACGCCTTCGGGCATGTCATTTTCTACCCTTGCGGGCACCATTGGGGGCGGCGCGCAGACCCCAGGTTTTGCGGGAATATCGAAAGGGTATATCCTTTCGGACCGGTTCTTACAGGGGGAAGGTGGAATCGAACGCCTTGTCTGGATGCCGGCTCAGCTCAAAGAAGAACTCAAACCCCGGCTGGTAAAAATACTGACCGACCAGGGACGGCCGGACCTGTTCGAAAAAATTGCTGATGAGACAAAAGCTGCAACGATTGAAGATCTCATGGTGTACCTTGAGAGTGTTAAGCATCCTGCCCTGACCATGAAACCTCTGGTGTGATGGAATCATGGTGTATGATGTGAATTTTGGCTGGAGTGGCATGATCTCTGAGGTGATTCTTGGCGCAACAAAAGCCGATGGAGGTACAAGGAGAATCTCGTACCGTATTGGTGGGGGAAAAACCCTGCCATTCCTTGAAAGGAAACCGGGCTCTTCTGTCCCGCTCATTGCCTTTGAGATCTGTGATAATCCGCAGTACTGGTCCCCGATTGTCAGGAACTTTTGCGGGGATCTGGTCAATGATTGCGGGGAATGGGCCCAGGCTGCAGATTCGGTGTACAAGGCAGATATGGTCCGCCTGTACCTGACCAGTACCCGGCAACGGGATTTTTCCGATATTGCCTCCGTTGGAAAAACGGTAGAGACCGTTCTGTCCGGCACCAGCCTGCCTCTCATTATCGAAGGAAGCAATGAACCTAAAATTGACAGTGAAGTGTTCTTAAAATGCGGAGAAGCCGGCCAGGGTGAGCGTCTGCTCCTGGGAACTGCCGAGGCAGGCAGGTACCGGAGTATTGCTGCTGCCGCTATGGCTTACAATCACTCGGTGATTGCCCAGTCCCCGATAGATGTGAATCTCGCAAAGCAACTCAATATTCTCTTAAAGGAGATTGGTGTATCCCGCGACCGGATCATCATCGATCCCTATACCGGATCGCTTGGCTATGGCTTTGAGTATTCCTACTCTGCCATGGAGCGGATCCGTTTCTCTGCGCTCAAAGGCGATGCTGATCTTTCCATGCCGCTCATCTGTTCTGCTACGGATACGTTAACGGTAAAGGAAGTGCGGGAGGCATCCCCGGCCATCCAGGATGACATTGCGGTCCAATGGGAATTCACCACCGGTATTGCAGCGGCAGTTGCCGGTTCAGAGATCATCTGCGTACGACATCCCCGGACAATCCCCCTGCTCAGAAAAGCTTTTGGCAGTCTTAATACCGAAGATTCCGGCAAAGGTGAGTAACATGGCTCTCAAAGCACTCGATATCTACAAACTCCTGCCCAAGAGAAACTGCAAGGAATGCGGCGATCCCACCTGCCTGACCTTTGCCATGAAACTAGCCGGGGGAAAAGCGGATGTTGAGCTCTGCCCGTACCTGGATGAGGCCGCCAAATCGGTGCTGGGGGCTACCACACGCCCGCCTATCCGACTGGTCAAGCTCGGGATTGGTGAACGATCTTTTTCCGTGGGGGAAGAGTTTGTCCTTTACCGTCACGAAAAGACGTTTTACCACCCACCGGGAATCGTCTTTAAGATTGCCGATACCGAGTCCCCGGATAGGATTTCAACAGTGACTTTGCGGGTACGCGATGAATTTTTTACCAGGGTCGGAGCGGATCTCCGGTTTAATGGAATTGCGATTGAAAACGCCAGTAGTTCTGCCGAGATATTTGCCCGGGCTGTTGAAACAGTTGAAAAGATCGCTGATCTGCCCCTGGTACTGATAACCGCTGATCCTGCCGCTTTGGCGGCGGCTCTTGTGCATTGCGGAACCTATCGTCCGTTGATCCATGCTGCCACATCAGAAAACCGTAAGGAATTCTGTGCACTTGCAAAACAGCACGGCTGCCCGCTCGTAGTACGGGCAAAGACGATCGATGGACTCGCACAGCTGACCAGGGACTGCACTGCTGATGGAGTGCAGGATTTGATAATGGATCTTTTACCGGAGTCACTGCAGGCATTTATTGTTCGCTCCACCACGATCCGCCAGCTGGCCATCACCCGTTTGGCTCCCGATCTCGGGTACCCGGTATTTCTTGATGCATCGATCATGGACCTGCCGGATGCGGCAATTGCACTGGGTATTACAAAATATGCCTCCATTATTATTTCTTCCCCGCTTTCTCCAGCGGTAGCAGAAGCGGCGCTTACCCTGCGCCAGAATATTTACACAGATCCCCAGAAACCGATCCAGATGAACCCGGGGCTGTACCGTGTAGGCAACCCGGGAAAGGATGCCCCGGTCCTGATGACCGTGAACTTCTCGCTCACCTTCTTCACACTCCAGGGGTATCTTGAATCCACACGTCTGCCCTGCTTTATGCTGATTGTCGATACCGAAGGACTCTCGGTGCTCACGGCAGTAGCAGCGGGAAAACTGAGTGAGATGCTGGTTAAAGACTCGATAAAAAAATTTGCGGTTGAAGAGGAAGTATCCCACCGTAAGCTCATCATACCGGGATACGCATCCCCGCTTTCGGGCAGGATCGAAGAGGCAACCGGATGGAAGGTAATGGTCGGGCCCCGGGATGCAGCAGAGATAGGGGAGTATCTGCACGAGGAGTGGAAACGATAAATGCGGACCGTCACGTTCCTTCCCGGTTATCGTAAGATCGAGATTGCCCGGGGCAGTACCATTCTTGATGCTGCCCAGCGGGCCGGACTGAACATCAACGTTGTCTGCGGGGGACAGGGAAAATGCGGGAAATGTATCGTTTATGTCCAGTCAGGAAAGACCAGTTTTGATGCACAGAAATACGGGCGATTTTTTACTGACGAGGAGCGTTCCCGGGGCGCCTGCCTTGCCTGCGAAACAACGATAGAAAGCGATCTGCAGGTATTCATTCCCGAGAGCACTCTGATCCAGGAACAGAAGATCCTTATTGAAGGGCAGGAAACGGCCATTGAATTTCACCCGTCAGTAAGGAAATATTATGTGGAACTCCAGCCACCCACACTTTCCGATCCATCTCCGGACCTTTCCCGCTTGCTCTGGGGTATCCAGAAAACCGGCGGCCCTGCAGCAGAAAAGATGTATGTCCCCTTAGAAGTGCTCCGGGAGATCCCGGCTATCCTGCGCCATTCTGAATGGAAATCCACCGGCACGATCTCTCTTGTCCCGGGAGGATATCGCCTTGTGGATTTGCAGGAGAACGATACGTCCAAAAGACTTTATGGGGCTGCAGTTGACCTGGGTTCCACAACCATCGTCGTATACCTCTGGGATCTTGTCTCCGGGAAAATTGCCGGTATTGCATCGAATTACAACCGCCAGATAAGTTGCGGCGAGGATATTCTGGCCCGGGTAAATTTTGCCCGGAAAAACGGGCTTGGAAAACTCCAGGCACTTGCCACAGAGAGCATTAATGCAGCGATCACATCTGCATCCAATACCGCCGGCATAGACCGCGAGGATATTTATGAAGTAGTTGTTGCGGGAAATACTGTCATGACCCATATGCTGCTCGGCATCGACCCGGCATATATGATCTCCGAGCCCTATGTCCCGGTAGTGCGCCGGGCACTGTCAGTCGCAACCGGGAGGATAGGGATTGCCTGCAACAAAAACGGCGGACTCTTTGTATTTCCGGCAGTCAGCGATTTTATCGGCGGCGACATCATCGCAGATATCCTTGCCTGCGGCATGAGCGAGAAAGAAGAGATCTCCCTCCTTATCGATATTGGAACAAATTTTGAAGTCGTGCTCGGAAACAATGAATGGATGTTTTCATGTGCCGGAGCTGCAGGTCCTGCGCTTGAAGGTGGCGAGGTACTCTTCGGCATGCGGGCAAACCCGGGTGCAATTGAAAAAATCACCATAGATCCCGACACGCTCAACCCGGTCTATTCAACAATCAATGGCATTAAACCCCGGGGCATCTGCGGTTCCGGACTGATCGACCTCCTGGCAGAACTTCTCTGCACGTGTGTCATTGACCGGACCGGGCGCATCAACTCCGGTATTGCCAATCCAAGGATTCGGACGAGCGGTCACTTTCCCGAATTCGTGATTGCATGGGCAGCCGAGACCGATATTGGAAAAGATATTGTCATTACGGAAAACGATATCAAAAACCTGATCATGAGCAAGGCATCGGTCCATGCGGCCTGCTTAACCCTGATGAACCAGGCGGGAATCACCCGTCGTGAGATTACCACCATTTATTTCGCCGGGGCATTTGGCAATTATATCAACAAAAAGAATGCCACCATCATTGGCCTGATACCGGAAATCGGAATTGACCGGATTATCAATATCGGAAACGGGGCGGTGACCGGCGCCAATATTGCACTTATAAACCGGAGAAAAAGAAAGACCCTTGATGAGATTGCCTTCCGGATTGCCTATATTGAACTGAATGCCGAGTCGTCATTCATGGATGAGTACACCTCAAGTACATTCCTGCCCCATACCGATCTTACGCTCTTTCCCATAGTACAGAAATTATTAGATACCTGCCGTCTGGCGGGAAGGTGAGTATCCTGTCAAAAATGATTTCTCCCCCCCATTCACGGGCAACCGGTATCGGTTCCCTGCCGAATTTAGATCCGCTGGAAGCGTGCCAGGATGTGCTGGAGATCTTTCCGGCATTTCCCTATATCCCTTCATTACCCCGACGGGGATTACTGGAGAGAATTGTTTTTAATGATTCTGAACAGTTACCGGGTCGAATCATACGGGATGAACGACTTTTCTTTGACAGTAATTCCGACCAGACGGCAGCTATGGAACAGGTGTACATGGATTATGTTGAGAAAAATTTTGCACCCTATGCCATGCACACGGAATATTCATCGGCCTTCACCGAGATGATGATGCACAAACTCCCCGAAGTCAGCATCCTGAAATTCCAGATCACCGGACCGGTCACTTTCGGTATGCAGGTAGTGGATGAGGCAAAACGCCCGATCTATTTTGATTCACAACTTGCCGATGTACTGGGAAAGATGCTGGCTCTCAAGGCACGCTGGTGCGAAGCAGAGATGCAGGAAAAGACCGGTGTGAAAGAGACACTTATTGTACTGGATGAACCCTATCTGGCATCCCTGGGATCTTCAGTAGTACCTATTGACCGCGAGATGGTCAGGGCCGGTTGGGAAGATGCTGCTGCGCTGGTTGAAGGCGGTTTGGGGGTCCATTGCTGCTCGAATACGGATTGGGAATTTATCATCGGGCTCAATCCATCCGTTGTCTCTTTTGATGCGTATACCACAGCTAAAGAGTTCCTGTTGTATGCTGATACCATCATTGCCTATATGGAACAGGGAGGTGTTGTCGCGTGGGGCATCGTCCCTTCGGATCCCCAGCTCTTTATTACGGAAACTACCGATTCACTCTACACCAGATATCTTGATATCCGCACCCAACTCTGCTGCCGCATGCCAGAAGAACTCTTTGATGCCCAGTCACTCATTACCCCAAGTTGCGGAATACGTTTCGCCGATCGCCCAACAGCCCGGGCGATTATGTTGTCTGCAGCAGAAATTTCACATCGTATTCAAAAGAAAAACCTGACATAAGCAAAAAGGATTTGTTCATGCCTCAACACCCCTTCACCATAGTTGTTTCCGGAAAAGGCGGAACCGGGAAGACCACTCTTAGTTCCCTGCTCGTCCGTTCCTTTATCGAACTCGGAGAAAAACCAGTGCTTGCTGTTGATGCGGATCCCAATGCCAATTTTCATGAAGCGCTGGGAGTTACCATCCATGAGACGCTTGGCAGCATGCGCGAGGAGGCATTCACCCGAAAGATCCCCCCGGGCATGAACCGCCACGATTATGTCCGGTTCAGGTTCCGGCAGTCTCTGGTTGAAGCGGAAGGATTCGATCTGGTAGCAATGGGAAGACCTGAGGGCAGCGGTTGTTACTGTTTTGCAAACGATCTCCTCTCAGAATGCATGACCGAACTGGAACGAGACTATCGTTTCATTGTTATTGACACGGAAGCAGGCATGGAGCATATCAGCAGGGGAACTATCGGAAAACCGGATATGCTCTTGATCGTCAGTGATCCCGGTGCACGGGGTCTGCGCACAATCTCACGGATACGGGAGATTGCGACCCAGCTCGGGCTTGAACAGGAAAAGATCCATATCGTGTTCAATAGATACAAAACCGGTACCGCACCAATCGATATTGGTAATGAATCACCAATTGCATTACTCCCGGATGATCCCGAAATAGAGGCTGCTGATCTTACTGCAAAGCCGGTCTCTCAGGTTCCCCCTCACAGCCCGGCCCGGATCGCGGTAAGGAAACTCGCGGAAAAGATCTGTTCTCTCAAAAAAGCGCAGACAAACACATAAAAAATCAGAGAAAAACAGCAACGGCAATCGTGGTTGTCCAGAGACCGTTTTTATCCCCTTCGGCAGACTGGCAGGTATGTTTTGTCTTGATAATTTTCCCGCTTGCTTTATAGATCTGTTCGCGCTCCTGCCATGCAAGGCTTGCGTCAAACTTGATGCCCAGTGTGGTGGCGAGCATTGTAGCTGCAAGATCTTCAGCATATTCCCCGGTTCTTTCCTGGGTTTCGCCGTACGCATGGTGCTCCGAGAGATACCCGTATTCCTCCGCTTCCTTGGGCAGGGCAAGACCAATGGCCGCAGATACCAGTCGGTTGGGTTCATTGGTATCATTCCGGGCCATAACACAGTACGTGATACCTCCGGGAAGAAGCTGATCCAATCCGTCAGATTTGCAGATCTGTTTACAGTTGGGGGGGAAGATACTCGATACATACACCAGATTGCACTTCTCTATCCCGGCCCTTCGCAATGCCAGTTCAAACGAGGCAAGACGGTCTTTATGGACACCCACACCTTTGGTGAAAAATATCCTGGTCGGAACAAACATATTTTTAAAATATTATCTGTTTCCTTTTTAAGTTATGGTCTTTTTGATAATATTTTAAAAAAAAATACGCGCTTTTACGATAAAAAAACGATCCGCGCCCTGCTGGATCCCAAATAGATCCAGATGCAGGATTGACCAAGCGGTATCAACAATTAAGAAACCCGGGACTTTCGTGATATTGATCATTTTTAAAAAAGTAAGATAAATTTGAACAATAAAGCAATCAATGAACTATCGGTGACCACCCCTGTTGAAACGTCACCTTTCATTACAATACGAGTAATATAATTCCCAACATCCATTAAACGGGAAAACGGTAATTGGGACAACCTGATCGAGATAACAAAGAGCCGGATTTTTTATAGAATGAAATCAAGATCCATTGAAGGTTTGGCAATGAGAAATACATCTGATCTGGTCAAAGAGATGCTTGAAGAAGCAAAAAAAACATTTCTGGTTGCAATAGCTGTGGGTTTTCCAACAGAAACGAAATTTGTATTCAGTTCCGGTAAGGTTCCTTTGAATGACTTAAACAAACTCGTGAAACTGGGAGGTCATCCCATAGGATTACTGCGATTTGATAAAGAGAATACAATAATTCAGGGATCATACCGCCCTTTTTCCGAATATGAACCAGAACCCTGGGCCGGAAAATACCTCGAGGGTCTGCTGGAAAATACTCCGGAGATCATGATATTAAGCCAGCAACCGGATTTGACAGATTATTAAATGAGATGACGGGTCTCATTTTTTTTGATTTTTTTATCCCTTCTTGAAAAGGGAGTTTTATCTTCGCAGAAATTATCGGTTATTATCATCGAATGCTCTTGAGGACTACGGTATCTGATGCCTTCGCCCCCGCGGGTCGGGCATCCCCCACACAGGGATAGGCCTGTAGAAGATTCGTGAAAATTCCACCTCAAAAGGGGTCCAGAGAACGCTCCCCTTGTGTGGCCTCCCACCCTAGGGGGAGAGGGGGTTACACTCATATTTTCCAATGAATTTAACCGAATCGCAGGATAAAACAGGATTTCTGCAGTCATGAAGTTTTTTTATTTCAGCCATTTTAATTCATTTTGTCATCTTTCAAATTCCACGGGTTCTTCCCTTCAGGTTTGCCCAACAGATTATCCATTTTTGGGAGCGATGACAGGCATGTCCTTTGCAGATATAACATGACTCTCATCCACGGCAGGAGAAACATATATTGACATAGACAACACTCGTCCATGTATCCAGGTATATCAGCACCTGGGCAACAAAAAAGAGGAGGTAGAAAAATGGTACGACGTAATCACCGATCAATTTATGACGAACTCGATGAACTCAAAGCATCCATGGACTACCTGTTCCAGCTTGCTCTAGAACCAACTGATTATCCGCCATTGCCTGTTGATAAAAGATCTGAAATCGTATGCCAGTATCCGCATAACCTGAATGCGGAAGTCTTTGCTTTTGAAGACGAAGTGATGGTTACTGTGGATATGATCCCCGGCATAGAATCATCAGTAATCTCTGTTGATTTGATAAATCCGGAAACCTTGAAAATTTCCTGTCAAAGGCTGGATGACGAGATGAAAAGAAATGATGGACAATACCCGTATGAACAGCGATCCTTTTCGCTCCATCATCTCATCCCCCTGCCAGTACCTGTTACAAAAAGCGGGGCCAGGACCACTATGAGAAATGGTGTGCTGGATCTTCACCTGAAGAAAATCTCCCGATAAAAAGATTTTTTTTACAAACCGGATGCATTGTTATCATTTTTTCCAGAGGATGGGAAAAAAACCCGGTTTGTCACCGGGTTTATTTTTAAAAAAGAAGATTAGACGGACGTATATGCCGAGTTGTGTATACCGGGCGTGATAATCCGGGACCGTTTCTTACACTGCTTGCACGCAGCATCCCGGGTCTCTTTGTAATGATCCCGGGGGGACTTGTTGACAATGGCATTTTCTGTGGAACATTCAGGGCAGGTGAACCGGATAACATACCCGCTTCGGGTTCCGGGAATTTCAGGTTTTACGGAGTTCTTTATCATTGTTTTAAGGATATCTAATAGGTGTTCTCTCAGGGGTGGAATTCACCCTGATCTCGTGTTCGATCCTTCCCGGAGGGATGAGGTTTTGCAGGATATGGCTGGATACATCCGGGATAGAAGGTTTCGTTCCTGATTGCCAAAACCGATTATTGGTATATAGTATTAGTGTTCATTGCGTAAAGCCTGATGGGTGGGAGATTATTGCATTGTATGTAAGGCAACGGTACTTTTCAATCTTTCAGAATAACCGGTGAAAGATTGGATCTCCTCTCTTTCGTATCCGCAAAAAGATGATTGACTCCCAGGAGCTCGTTTATCCAGCGGAGCTCATCACTTACCTGGAAAAGCAGCAGGATCATCAGGGTAATCGGGATGGAAAAGAGCATGCCCACAAGTCCAAGCAGCCATCCCCAGAAGATCACTGACAGGATAACAATTAACGCAGGCATCTCGAATTTCTGCGCAGCAAGATAGGAATATACCGGGTTTTCAACGATCAGATTGAGCAGGCAGACTGCGACAATGACTGCAACTGCTCCCGGTATACCGAACTGTATCCAGGCAAAAAAGATCGCCGGAACAGAAGCGATAATAAGCCCGAAATAGGGGATGTACCCAAGGATAAATGTCAGAACTGCCCATAGGATAGCTCCATGTACCCCCATAATTCCCAAAAAGGATCCGAAGAGAACGCCGTGAATGAAGTTGGTCTCGGTCCTTACAACAATGAAATCGATAACATAGCCAATCATTTGGGAAAACTGCTTTATGGTCTCTGAATCTTTCCCGAATCTCTGTTCAAGACGGACTGAAATCCTCGCAGCTTCGAGCAGCATAAAAAAGGTTGTTACCCCGACAAAGAAGAGAAACACTATCCCGTCCACAATACTCATAACCCCAACAAGACCCATAGACAGGATATCCCCGAGATTGATAGTGGGCACCCCGTTTGTGATACCGGGGATACCCAGGGAAGCGAGAACTGATGAAAGATCTAAAAGACGCGTGTTGAGTTCTTCCTGATATTGCGGGAGATCCATAATAAGAGTATGGAATGACAGAACCGTTAAAAAAATAATTCCGAGAATTACTAAGGTTGCTACCGTGGTAATGACCAGCACAGCATGAAAATCCGACAGACCTTTCTTTTTCAGCCAGAACAGGGAAGGGAGAGCTAGAAGAGTGAGGATGAGTGCTGTTATAAAAATGGTTATGATGAACGCGGTCATTTTGACCGCGATCACGATAATGAAGATGAGTGCCATAAAAAGCAGTATTCGCTCGGACCGCGAAGCGTCAGCGGGAAACATAATCAATACTATGCCCACCGGTTAATATTGTTTACCCACCATTCCACCAATCTCTGATATCTTACCCAATCAAAGAAAAACATCCGATGCGATATGGTCAGGTTTCATTTCCATAAAACAGGTTTTAAAATTTTCGTGAGATGAAAAAAATTTATTGTTCCGGAAAATCAATCCTGTTGTGAAGATCGATTGTGCACTCCCTCACGAGAGGTCCCCATGTACTTCTCGATGTACCCGGTAATATAGGGAAGGGCCAGCGGAATAATAGCCGACAGAATCTCCGTCATGGGATCATGACAGCGTTTGGCCTTCTTCTTTTTACCATGTCGTTTTTTATTTCCATATGCACTTTGGGAGGATATCATCCGGGCAATTCCGTACGCGGCTATCCCACCCCCGACTGCCGTTGCTGCTGCTTCGAACGGATGCTCGCTTATCGTCTTGCTTATGGGTCCCAAAGCCCTGGCCGGTGCCTCGAGAACATTTTTCTTCAGCCGCCCATAGGATTTCGCGATAAGCGCTTCAGTAACTAGAAGATCTTCTTCGGTTATCCTCCTATGATTTTCCATTATTGATCATCTCCGCAGTAGGGGTTTTTAAGACGATCTTATTCGATAAGACCATATGGGCACTAACTCCTCCGGCAGCAATGATTACGGTTCCTGTAAAAAGCAGAGCTGCCCAGAGTGGGACAAATGTGGAGAACAGGAGGATCACTCCAACCACCAATACCATAGTCCCCGCCACAAATAGGGTTACGATTACCGACAGGTACAGGATCCGTTTGAACAGAAAATCAAAGGGTTCGAATACATAATGCTGCAGAAACAGGTCGGTTTTTTGCTGGAAATACAGATCGAGGTACTTGTACATTCGGGCTAACTCTGATTCGATCGATAGATCAGTGTTGTCGTCCGTTGCGTCCATGGGGTACCTCTAGTCGCGGGATTTGAAGAGCAGCATCCCGATAAGGACCCCGATACCGGCAGCGATCAGGACTGCAGGAATGGGGTGTTCTTTGATGATCTGCTCTACGGGTTCGACCTTTTTATGGTAATCCGCCTCAATTTTTTCGTATCCTGCATTGACATCGGTTTTTAACTGGTTTACCCGGGATTCGACATCCCTTAAGAGATGTCTGACATCATCGCGGTTTGCTGATATATCTGAACTCCGTAGTCTGCGGGCTGCTTCTTCGAGTACTTCTGCGGTCTGGATCTTATAACGGTCCGAACTGGTAATGCCAGCAATTCCTGTATTATCTGAAGTTTCAGTTGACATGGATATACAATCTCTCCAACCTTTGAATGCTCTGATCGTTTTGGTGCAATGGAGGAATGATCCTTGATTATAAGTAAAGTTTTGCAGTGTATTAATTACTCTGCGATTTCCCACTCAAAGAATCCGAAACATGAACACTGCCGGCAGGATGGACTGAAAATATGGAAAAATATTGTTTCATAAAACGTAACTATTCAGCCGGTCCTGTGAGCGCAAGTAGGTGTGAATGGATTTCCCTGAAATGCGCCGACAAGCGATATGAGAACCGGCCGGTCATTTTTCTTAACCGTTGAGAGATATCCCCGAATCCGGCAGAATGCAG
>JANYKQ010000039.1 GCA_025358115.1 Methanomicrobiales archaeon
GGGGTCTACTGCGCCAGAAAGATGTTGAATACGATCATCATCAGCGAAAATATAGGGGGGCAGGCCCTGGAATCGTGGGCGATCGAAAACTACATGGGTTACCGGATGATCACCGGTGAAGATCTGATGAAAAAGTTTGAAGAGCAGGTCAGGACTCTTCATACCCGGCTGGAACTCGACAGAGTAACCGGAATCACAAAGGATGATGGGCTTTTTACCATCAGCACAATATCAGGAAACACCATAAAGGCAAAGGCCATTATTCTCACACAGGGTAACCGACCGAAAAAACTTGGCGTGGCAAATGAGGAACAGTATCTCGGGCGCGGGCTCTCGATCTGCTCTACCTGCGACGGACCACTGTACAAAGGAAAACGGGTTGCCATTGTTGGCGGGGGAAACTCAGCTCTTCAGACCGCGATCGAGATGAGCGAAATCGCCCAGTCCGTAGATCTCATCGTGCGTCATTCAATCCGGGCAGATCCTGTTTATACAGAGAAGCTCAAAGAGCGGAAGAACATCACTGTACATACGGGCACGCATGTCTCTGCCCTGCACGGGGAAAAGTTCCTCTCGGGCATTAGGATTAAGGATGAACAGGAAAAAGAGCAGGAGCTCAGTCTCGACGGGGTTTTTATTGAGATCGGATGGCTGCCTAACACCGACATGGTGGAGAACCTGATAACACTCAATGAAAAGAAAGAGATCGTCATAGACCTCAATTGCCACACCAGTGTTCCCGGTATCTATGCGGCCGGTGATGTAACTTCGGTGAAGAGCAAACAGATTGTCATCGCATGTGGCGACGGGGCAAAGGCAGCGCTTGAGGTGTTTGAATATCTGATGAAATCACCATCTGCATAAAATTTTGAGAACATCCGGGCCATTTCCTTTTCAGGTATGGTTCCCGATAATCACTGTTTCTGGGGTGTACCCTTCATCCGATCCTTTTCCTTATACCCTTCCAGCAGCACCGTCGCAATATTTTTCACTGGTTTATCCGTATGCCCGGCGATGTGGAATTCGCAGAACGGGCAGGAAGTGATGACGATCTCTGCGCCGGTCTTTTTGATCTCTTCACCCCGGCGGCTGCCGAGTGCTGCCGCCTCATCCGGGTTCCCGGATCGGACTCCGCCACCGGATCCACAGCAGATGGACGGCATCTCCACCAGATCCACGACCTGCCGGATCAGCTCCCGTGGCTGGTCGCGGATACTTTGTCCCCGCATCAGGTGGCAGGGGTCATGGTAGGTGGCTTTGATCGGGAGGCGTGCCGGAGGCTCGATGCCGTACTGCGTGAGCAGTTCGTTGATATCGATGACCTTAAACGGTGTTTTGTAATCGTTCTTTAGCGTAGTACCACAACCGGCGCACATGGTCAGGACTGTGTCGATCTTACGTGAAGAGAACGTCTCGATATTCCTCTGTTTGAGGGAGTCGACGCTAGCAAGCTGGCCGGTCCGGATCAGAGGTGATCCGCAGCAGACCTGCTCTTTTGGTATTATCACACGAATACCGTTCCGCTTCAGCACTTCCATTGCATCGAGAGCTGACTGGACCTGGCGCATGTTATACATGCAGCCGATGAAGAAGCCGACTGTTGCTTTTACCGGTCCATACGGTTCCAGTACTTCCCCGATCTGTTCGAAGAAAGTTACGCCGGTCCGGGGCACGCTTCTGCCGGTCTCCCTGATAAGTGCCGCCACTTCCAGGTGCCGGGGGAGGGTGAGCCCCTTCCTGTTCGCATGGGCCCGGAGTTTCTCAATTGCCTTTGCCGGGATCTCAATCTCCTTCGGGCAGACCTTCCAGCAGGCCTGGCAGGTGGTGCAGGTGAAGAGCCCGTTCCTGACCGCGTCAGTGATCCGGTCACCGCTGTCACGCGGATCGAGTGCAAGACGCATCTCCTGTCGCATCGCGGTGGGACCAAGGAATTTTGTCACTGCCACGGCAGGACAGACTGAGACGCAAGCGAGGCACTCGATACAGTCTTTCAGGGGCTTGATCGCATCGATCGTGGATTTATCCGGAAGTTTCGCATCTTTGATCGGCTGAAGGAATGCGATAGCCTCCAGGGTGGGAAGGAGATCGACCACGAGATCCTTTTTTACCGGCAGGTTGATGGGCTCAATCGTGATCCCATCCCTCGCCTCTTCCATGCAGGCGAGTACCGGCTCACCGTTGACCCGGACAGCGCAGCTCCCGCACTGGCCTGAGGCACAGGAATAGCGGAATGATAAGGAAGGATCGAGGGAATCGTGAATTACGTGGAGTACGTTCAGGACGCGGGCACCCTCGTTGATGTTCACAGTGTAACTCTCAAGATGTGCAGATTCATCCTTTGCCGGGTCGAACCTGCTGACACGGACGGTCAGTTCCTTCATGCATCTGCCTCCCTGCGCTCGATACCTTCACGGGATTGCGACAGGAAGGTATGGCCGAACGGTGAGGTTTGGGCATCGTGCTTCTGCTGCACATCCTTGCGCACATGTGCGCCCCGCGACTCTTCCCGTATAAGCGCACTCCGGCAGATGAGCGAAGCGGTGAGGCACATATTCTGGAGGATACAGCATTCCGCGAGATTCTGTGGAGAAGCGGCCCGGATATTTGCTTTGGAGAGATTCGTCACCATCCTGAGCGTATCCCGAAGTTCGGCCGCAGTCCGGAATATGCCTGCTCCTTTCCACATCGCCTGCTGGAGCTGCACCCGCACCTTTGCCGGGGTCTCGCTTCCCGAAAGGAAAGCATCCAGACGATCCTGCTGCTGTTCGATCTGCATCAGGTCAACTGCCTTCTCCCGTTTCCCTGTCATACCGGCAGCGAGTCCTGCTCTCCTGCCGAAAACCTGGGTGTCGGCAAGTGCATTTCCGCCAAGGCGGTTGGCGCCATGCACCCCGCCAGCAACTTCTCCGCAGGCAAAGAGCCCGGGCAGTGTAGTCTGGCATTCGGTGGAAATCCGCAGGCCTCCCATAATGTGGTGCGCGGTTGGCGCAACTTCCATTGGATGGATCCGTATATCAACGCCGAATTTGAGGAACTGTTCGAGCATCACGGGCAGGCGGCTCTCGATCTGTTCCCGCGGGAGATGGGTGACATCGAGATACACTCCTCCATTCTTTGTTCCCCTTCCATTCAGGATCTCTGTGGCTATCGCCCGGGCTACCACATCGCGGGTGGAGAGTTCCAAGCGCTCGGGATCGTAATTCTGCATGAACCGCTCACCCATGCTATTTCTGAGTACACCCCCTTCTCCGCGCACAGCTTCCGTTACGAGTCTCCCCCGGGCATCGTAGGGGAAGACTGCACCGGTCGGGTGGAACTGGATCATCTCCATATCGATCAGTTCGGCACCAGCCCGGTACCCGATTGCATACCCGTCACCGGTACCACTCGATGAATTGGTGGAGATATCATAGACTTTGGTGCCGCCTCCCGTGGCAAGGATGGTGCTGTCGGCCATGAGCAGGACAAACCTGCCCTTCTCGTCCAGTGCCATTGCCCCGCAGACCGCTTCACCATCCATCAACAGGTCAATAACGGTATATTCCTGCATCAGCGAAACCTTCGTCCCATCGAGTCGCTCGACAAGAGTGGTCATCATCTCATGACCGGTCCGGTCTCCTGCATAGCAGGTTCTCGGGAACCGTTGGCCCCCGAACGGGCGCTGCGCAATCTCATCAGTGTCAGTGACGTCGAATACAGCACCCCATTTGACAAGATCTCCCATCCTTAACGGGGCTTCGTGTGCAAGAATCCGAACGAGTTCGGGATCATTGAGATATGCCCCGCCTTTGAGGGTATCCTCAATATGAATTCCGCAGGAATCTGCTTCCCGCATGACCGCATTATACCCGCCTTCTGCCATCGTAGTGCATCCGCCTTTACCTACGATGGTCTTTGACACCAGTACTGTCTCACCGTGCTGCGAAGCTTCAATGGCTGCCCGAACGCCCGCTCCGCCGCTCCCGATAACCAGCACATGGCAGTCCACCACGTCATCTGCAAGCATCTTATTATTGTCTGCGTCGTATAGTTACATAAATAAATAGCACAGCAAAAGCGTGAGAGAACAATGAGATTTTTAATGAAATTTGGCGGGACATCTGTTGCCGATGCCCAGTGCATCAAACGCGTAGTGGATATCCTTGAGCAGCATCACAAAGCCGGCGATGAACTGGCCGTTGTCGTATCTGCCCAGCGCGGGGTTACTGACCAGCTCATTGAGATTGCCACAAAACTTCCTGTTGCAAAGGATGATACCGCAATCGCTCCGCTGATCCAGGCACTCAGCACGCGGCACATGACCACGCTTGAAGGGGCAGCACCCGAACATATCGCTGAAGTGGGGGCAGCAATTGAGGACCAGCTGATCAAGCTCCAGAATATTCTCTTTGCGATCTATAACCTGCGTGAACTCACACCCCGTTCACGGGATTACATCATATCCTTCGGAGAACGACTGCTCGCGCCCATTGTCGCTGCCGCAATCCGCGAACGCGGCATTCCCTCCCCGGTGTTTGACGGCTGCGAAGCGGGGATCCTCACCACCCCCCAGCATGGGGAGTCTACAGCGCTGCACGAGAGTGATGACCGGATAAAAGCAAAGATCGGGCCGATTCTGGGAAAACAGATCCCGGTGATTATGGGATTCATGGGCTGCACCCGTGAAGGGATCCTCACTACGCTCGGGAGGAGCGGTTCGGACTATTCCGCGTCAATTCTCGGCGCAGGTATCGATGCGGACGAGATCTGGATCTGGACTGACGTGGATGGTATCATGACCTGCGATCCCCGGGTGATCAACGATGCCCGGGTGATGCATTCCCTTTCGTACCTTGAGGTAATGGAGCTTTCTTACTTTGGTGCGAAAGTGATGCACCCGCGTTCGATAGAACCGGCTATGCGCAAGAATATTCTCGTGCGGGTCAAGAACACGTTCAATCCTTCTCATCCTGGCACTGTAATCGTAAGAAATGGCCAGCGGGATAACCGTGTCGTAAAGGCGCTTACCTATATCGATAAAGTTGCAGCTATCAACATCAACGGCGCCCAGATGATTGGCCGTCCGGGTGTGGCAAAGGCAATCTTCACCATCCTGGCGGATCACGAGGTAAATGTGATGATGATCTCGCAGGGTTCATCGGAAGCGAATATCTCACTGATTGTTGACGAATCCCATCTTGTGGCAGCAGTAAATGCGCTCGCAGATCTGGTGAAGCAGGGCATAGTACGCGAAGTTTCCCATAACCACGATGTCTGTGCTGTTGCTGTAGTCGGTGCCGGAATGGCAGGAGCACCAGGAACCGGGGGCAGGATCTTCACTTCCCTTGGTGCAGCGGGGGTCAACGTGATGATGATCTCGCAGGGTTCTTCGGAAGCGAACATCTCTTTTGTCGTGAGCCAGAATGACGGTCCGCGTGCGGTGCGGGTACTGCACGATGAATTCCAGTTGTCGGAGGAATCAGATGAGTAATAATGCCTATAAGGATGCCGGAGTGGACATCGATCTTGAAGCAACAGCCATCAAATCTTTGATCAAGAATCTTACTTACCGGAGAAAAGGTAGTTGCACCATGATGGGTGGCGTGGGACATTTTGCCGGCCTTATTGACTTCGGTGAAAATGCGCTCGCTCTGACAACGGACGGGGTCGGCACGAAGATGCTGGTCGCAGACCAGATGAAGAACTGGAGTACTGTGGGCATTGATTGCGTAGCAATGAATGTCAACGATCTTTACGTAATGAACGTTGAGCCCATTGCTTTCGTGGATTACATTGCCACTGACAAACTCTCGATAGAGAAGATGGCCCAGATCGGTATCGGGCTCAATGAGGGTGCGAAGCTCGCGAATATCGACATCGTTGGTGGGGAAACTGCCTCGCTCCGTGGTCTGGTCAATGGGCTCGATCTTGCCGGTACCTGCCTTGGCATACAGAAGAAGGACAAAATAATATCGGGTAAAAAAATCCGGCCAGGTGACGTGATCATTGGTATCCCATCAACCGGTGTCCACAGCAACGGCCTCTCGCTTGCCCGCAGTGTAGTGGAGAAGCACGCCGGTTATGATGGGAAGATGAAGAGTGGCAGAACCTTTGGAGAGGAACTGCTCACTCCCACCAGGATCTACCATGAGAGCCTGAAGGTTGCAGATGCCTGTACTGTGCATGGCATGTGCCATGTTACCGGTGGGGGACTGCTCAACTTCAACCGACTGAGTGAGTACGGGTTCCGGTTCGACACTCCTATCACCCCACCAAAGATATTCTCATGGATACAGGAAGCCGGGGACATCACACCCGCCGAGATGTACCGCACGTTCAATATGGGTATGGGATTTGCCTATGTAGTACCGGAAACGAGTGTTGCCTGTATTCAGAAAATGGTTGACGGTGCGCAGGTTGTCGGAAAAGTTGTCAAAGAACCCGGCGCATGGCTTGGCGATCTGGAGATCGTTTAGGAAACTGGGATAAAAAAAAAGAAGCTCTTCTTTTAGTCTAATTTCAGGATCTAAACCAGGAATCCGGCTCAACTGTATGGCTCGGGCTCTACCGTATACGTACTTTTCTCCGCGCTGTCAGAGACGATTGCACTGTTTCCCAGGGGATCTTCAAGAATCACCGTTACCGCCAGCTCCCCGCATTTCACGCGAGCGATCTTCTCCAGGAGTGAACGAGCCTTCTCCCGCTCTTCTGCATCCCCGTCAATTATGGCGGATCCAATGGCCTGGATGATGCGATCCAGTATCCCTTCAATATTGGAAACGAAACCCTGGCAGGTGGGGCCGGGATCGATCCGTACACCGAGTTCCGGGATCTCAATCGAGGCACTCATGCTCCGCATTACCCGGACTGCGAGATCGTCTGATGTGGCAGTCCGGTACACGTATCGCACCGGTTCACCGTGTTTGAGCATCTGGGTATCTACGAACTTATAGCCACACGACGGGCATATCGCAGAAATGATGAGAATATCAGAAAAATAGGGGATATTTTCTGTGGTATACAGGTATTCTATCTCGGAATTACATGTTGGGCAGGGACCCGGAACGACTGTCCGCAACGTTATGCTCCGCCGATCTTGTCACGTGAGATCTTCACGGACATCGGAGTGAGTACGACATAGCGCTGGTCTCCAAGACCAATAATATCGCCATTGACATCCTTTGCTACTTCTTTTAAGTCCTTTAATACCCGCTCGTAGGAGATCTTGTCCATCTTGAGCCGGGAGATGTCGACGATGACAATGTTGCCGCTATAGACCTCATCCTTGATTCTCGGGGTGTCTTTCAAGTCGGTAATTGTTGCGATTTTTACCAGCAGCGCTGGAGATCCGGAGCCGTGTTCTTCGTAAGAAGCCAGATCGAGTTCCATATAATCATCGTCCGAACTTCCGGAACTCTTGCCAAGGAGCGTGTCTATGATTTTAACCATAAAAAAACTGTATGAGGAAAGTTATTTAATTGTATCTATTTTGAAACCGATAATCACGGTTTTGCCCGGGAAAAAAGAGAAAAGCGGCTCTTTCCCGCACGCTGCTGTTGGTTGTTGTCCGATCAGATCTCCATGTTCCATATCTCATCTCCGACGTGATGGAACTTTTTCACCATTTTTCCCGCTGTACTGGCACGCATAGCGGGCGCATCGAACAGGGCAATTCCAATGGCAAGCGGCTTACCGTGCCGCTCATCCACGATCTGGACCGGGGCATTTGCCTTTACGTCGTCAGTGACCGCAACAATGCCTGGACGCATGATATCAGCACCATTCACTACGTAGGGTATTGCACCTGCATCGACGGTCACCCTGCGCTCCGGAAACGGGCATTGTACCGCCCCTTTTAGCGTGGGAAACGTCCAGTTGCCGGTATCCATCAGGAGAGGCTTTTTATGGACCATATACAGGGACACGTCAGCATTTGTCTCCAGCACCTCGATCATATCTGCACGGAAGAGATCGGAGGATGTACCGATCTGCTCTGCGAGGCGGGTAAGAAGTTCCTGTCCCTGGCTTTTCCTGATGGAGTGGCGTTTCTTTACAACAATCTTTTTCATCGTTCTGCTCGTACATTCAACCCTCCCGCTAAAAAAAATTTGCATGAGTAATGCATGGGAAAAATGCGGGAATTGTAGTCGGGTCTGTAATGCGTTCTTTCCCTCAGAACTGGGAGGAAAAACACAATTGCCATGCCGGTTTACGGTATGTTTAAGTAACCTGCTCGCACATTTATATTACTCCAGAGCGATGGTAACAAGGTATTGTTATGACCAAAAGGCCGTTGGATATTTTAGATCTGGTGCTGAACCGTCAGCCCGTTATCGTGTCTCTCAAAGGTG
>JANYKQ010000065.1 GCA_025358115.1 Methanomicrobiales archaeon
TTTCATGTTGGCAATTCTGACAGCGGCCTCGAATGGTAGATTGCCTACCACTTTGACGTTGGGCTCTGCGGATCCTTTCTCGATATTGGCCTCTTTCTTGATGAGTGCCGTCACCGGGGGGATACCCACGGTGATCGTGAAGGCTTTCTTCGCGTCGACGGTGATTGTTACAGGGACCTGCATGCCGTTGAAGGATGCCGTCTTCTTGTTGATCTCATCGACTACTGCTTTCACGTTGATACCGAGTGGTCCGAGCGATGGTCCTAATGGTGGACCAGCTGTTGCCTTTCCGCCGGGTACTAAAACCTCGACCACTTCTGCCATAGTGTTTGCACCATGCCGTCCCGTATTAGCGGGTTCCGAGCTTGGGTCTGTAAATATTGATGGCTGGGGACATAAAGGTGATCTTGGGTAGAGGGGATTTATCCAGCCATATTTTACAACCATAAAGAAACGGGTAAATTACTTGGTTAAGTCCTTCACTTGATCGTAGAGATTTCGAATTTGAGGTATGATAGTTTAATTCTTCCAGCCAACGCAAGCAAGAATGGATGAGCGAGGAAAAGGATTCTGATCTAACCAAACCTGAAAAGGGTGGGGTAGGCCCATTTACGTTAGAACGACAAGGCAGAGTCATTTCAATAAAATCCTCTGTTCAACAGAGTCGATCAGATATCGTAGAAAGAATGCATGACTCGCATCCAAAAATTAAAAAAGATATCGATGACGAAATTGCGATTTTATTAAAACTCATGGAAAGTTATGATCCAACCGATTTTCTCATCTCTGTATCTTGGAATAATTGTTTTTGCGATCCAGAAACCTACACCGAATCTCAACATGAAGGATTGGAGGCATATGCTGAATACGCACTCAGTCTCGCTCTAACAAAATCGATTGACAAAGAACGTCCTCATGCATTGGAGGAAAATTTAGAGGTTTTTTCAAAAACCATAATTTCCATTTTTGATAAAATTGCCCTCTTCTTCATAACTGAACGTTCCGAAAAGAGTGGTGATAACGAACTTCACAAATTTCGTTATTCTTCGATAATGAGCTCGCTATATTTGCGGGGCGATTCGACGGAGATACACCATTTGGATCTTGTTAGGGACCTTTTCGAGCAACAACATAATGGTTTTCTTCTGCAATCATTCGGTTATGACATTAGTCAAATAATTTCGTGTGTAGATGAAATTCTAAAGCAAATTAACGAAAATGTAAATAAACAGAAAGAATTTTTTTCAGAAGTAGCGGATTTACATAAATCATATAATGAGTATTCTGATAGACCTGAAAACAAATCTAAAATTGATGAAACATTAGCTGAAGAATTCTTTTCCATTGTGGAAAATAAAGAGAGAAAAGATCAATTGCAGTCACGGAAAACAGATCTTTCAGAGAATGTTTTTGAGATCATACCGAATGAAAAATTGCCCCTCGATTTATTAATCGAATAGTTACTCAGTTTGGTAGTAATTCACAGTTCGCTAATGATACAAAATACAGCGGTTGGCCAACAAATTCTACAATTATCAATAAGTGTCCTGTCATTACTTACGGAGGTAGATTTTATTGTTATGTTCCTCAGCTGATTTTTAGAAATATTATCGGAATCATAGAACATTGGATTCGAAGTTCTGACCAAGCATATTACCAAAATAAATACCAAAAACGAAAAGGGGAATATTTAGAGAAAAAATCGTTGGAATACTTATCAAAACTTCTCCCTAACGCAAAAGTGTATGGAAAGCTTTTCTATAAAATTTCAGAAAACGGTGAAATAATAAATGCCGAAACCGATGGTCTTGTCATCTATGATAATAATTTGTTTATATTAGAGGCAAAAGCAGGTCAGTATCATCCCTCCGCACAACGCGGAAGTATTGAAAAAATAAAAGAGGATGTTGAAAGATTAATTTCTGATGCATATAATCAGGCACTACGAACAAAAGATTATATTTTTACCACAACCAATCCCGTTTTTAAAGAGAGAAATGGAAGAATTATTTTAGAAATAGAAGACATATCAAAATTCCAAAATGTATTCCTTCTAAATCCCACGCTAGAAAATCTGGGTCATTTATCATCTCATTTGAATTCATTAAGACAGTTTGGTCTTATTGAGGGACGTGAATGGCCGTGGTCTGTCTTTTTAAATGATTTGCGAACAATTTCAGAGTTGGTAGAAACTCCATCAGAATTCTTAATGTATTTAAAACGAAGAATTCGAGCAAACGATTTTCCGGCATTTTCTGCTACAGATGAGTTAGACTTCCTTATGGTTTATTTTAGAGAGGGATTTTTTTTTGAAGATGGTCATCTTGACGGTCTAGATTATTATAAACCCTCTGGATATACCGATGCAATCGATCGATACTATCATTCGCAAATGGGATTGGTATCGAGTAGTGAAAAACCTACATTAAGAATTCCTTCTGAGTACAGAACTTTAATCATTAACATTGAAAAAACAGAAAAATTTGGATTTTCACAGGTTACAACAGCGTTATTAGATTTTAAATTAGCTAATCAAAAAGAGATATTGGATTATATCGAACAACTATCAAAACTAGCTGAACATGACAAAAAATGTCATGATGCCACATTTATTACTGATGATTTAAAATCAGGCCTTACAATTGTAGTCGATCCTGATAATGAGTATTGTTCAACGAAATACGATACTTATTCGAATTTTAAGAAATACCAAACGCATTCCGACACATGGATTATTTTAATTCTTCAAATAACAGAAAAGCAGATTCGAGGGATAAACTTTGAAATAAAAAATTTCCCGTGGAAATATTCGCAAGAATTGGAGCAAAAAGTAAAAAGATCTCGACTATCACCGGAAGGTGCTCATCCTGATATTGGAAAACGAATTGGCAGAAATGAGAAATGTCCTTGTGGCAGCGGGAAAAAATTTAAAAAATGTTGTGGGGATAGGGTTAGAGAAAACAGTGTGTAAAATTCATATTTGCCCAGCGAGGCCCCCACAACGCAACTTGGCGACCCCCCATCCCCAAGCAGCCCAACTCGCCAAAATTACCGAGCGTTCCCGGCCTGCCATGCAAAGTACACCGACCGACCCCCATTTCCTCCGATCAGAAATTCTTCCCTTTGAGAAGTTGAGATCAAGGCACAACCAATCGGGAACGTATCACTTGGACGGAATGGCAGCAGAAATAGAACTGTTATGAGGTAAAATCCGGCTCATTATCAATCGTACGCGTGTTCGCGCTGATCGATTAATACCAGATACACAACCTGCTCCCGCTCATCAGGGAGAAATATCAGCCGGTATTGTTTTGCGATTCGCGTGGATTTCTTACCGTGAAGCGAACCGGACAACCATCCGCCGACATGCAAAGGATCTTCGGAAAGCCGCTTGAGCTTCTTACCAAGCTCGGCAACGACTTTTTTATTGTTCCTGACAAGGGAAAAACTTTCGAGAAAAGTATCGGTCCGCTTGATGACCCACGCCATCAGGCACACTCGTTGAGAAGATCATCAACCGAGGAAATTACCTTTACTTTACCCTGTTTGATATCGCGCTCGCTCTTTTTTATTGCCTGGACTTTTTCAGGGTTGCTGAGGATCTCTACCGTGTCAACAAGGGCTTCGAGATCTTCCCGCTTCACCATATCCGCCCGGATTTTTTTGATCTCCTGGTAGACCTGATCGATCGTGACACCAGAGCTCATGATCATACTTACATCCCGGATCTAATAATCATTCGGAAGGTATGCCATCGCAGATACCCTTGATGTATCCACGCAGCCCAGCGAGGCCCCACTGAGGTGGGTTGGCGACCCCCCTCCCCAAGCAGCCCAACTCGCCAAAATTACAAAAGCGTTCCCGGCCTGCCATGCAAAGTACACCGACCGACCCCCCCACTCGCATCCAGCCGGAGTTGCTCCGGTTCATTCACAAAATTCTCATCGGAAAAGCATTCGAAAATATACAAAAAAACTTCCAGAAATTGTGGAGGGCTGTTAGGGGTCGGGCGGTGTACTTTGTAGAACCGTGGCCAGAAACGATCCTAGAAAACAATAAATTCCTGACGTGAACTTCCCGGACAAGCCCTTACGAAGTGAATCTATTGTACACCGTCCGACCCCAAAACTGCGGCGATAGAGCGATTGCCACAGATAACAACCACCATGACTTGTCCCATTTGCCCGGGTGTTCATTCCATCCTAAAATTCTGATTGTCAATCAGGTTGTCAATTCAGAAAGTTTGTCTATGATGAGAAAACCCCCTCACCGTGGATAAGACCTCCTTTCCTTCACGATATATCCGGAGACACAAAAAAAGGAAGATCCCCCTGCACCAGGGAAATTGTGTACCACAGGTGTTACACTCAGGTTCAACATTTCCGTGCAGGTTTTTTCCCCGTGCCCCCTATGACAAGATCATGGGGGGCGTCCTTGAACATGCCGGAGCCGGGCCCGTCTTTCAGAACCTTCCGGTTGTAGGCTTCAATATACGTACGGACAGCCTTTGCATCAGTGATATCAATCCCGTCAGCACGGGCAGTCATCACAAACCGTTTTGCCATTCCCCAGTTGTCAGGATTGGACGACCGTTCCATAATACGCTCGTTGAGATTTTTGATTTCACGCGCCATGGATGCGGCATTCTTCTGGAGCTTATGTTCTTCAAGGTACGAAAAAAGCTCATAGAGCACCGGGACAATGCACCGGAAAAATTCCGGACCTTCGGACATCTTCTCCGGGAAGAGATAAACGCAGCACTCTTTCATGTAGTCTTCATTCCACTGGTGCGGAGTGAGGCCGAGGTAATTGAACATCATATCAGTAAAAAACCCGGCAATGCTTTCGGATTGCTGTCTCTCTTCATCAGACAGGTTATTGAAATAAGAACTGGAGCAGAAACCCTCGCCCCATTGGAAAATGACGACATCGAGACAGTTGTTCAACAACAGTTCTTCTGATTTTTCAGAGGGTCGGGATTTTCCTTTTTTCGGTTTCATCATCAAGCACCAATGCAGCTTACACGATCCTGATCATTATCCGATAGAGCGTCCGGATCATTATTCTTATCGATTCTTTACCGGCCATGTCTGAATGCCGGTCACCGGAAGTATAAAGAAAAGGTCCTTTCGGTGCTAAAAGATTAAAGATTTTAAAAAATCAACCGTTCAATGACACTTCGCCTGCGGGAACCGGCCGTACGCAGAGTTTCTTGCTGTGCACGTCCCGCATGACCCCGTCAATCTTCCGGGAAATTGCCGGCGTGTAATACGCTTCTCCGCATTGCTCGCAGACATATGCAGGCACATCTTTGATTACGACGACTTCCCCTCCGGCCCGGGCAATGAACTCGGTTTTTCTCTCTTCGAGCCGGCCTTTGCAGAAAGTGCAGCGATCAGGAATCATTCAACTCTCCTCTTGCGATAATCTTTCCATTTCTCATCTTCCGGAATATATACGGTGATGACACGGAGATGGTCTGTGCAGAATCCTATTACTACAGGATATGCGGTATGGTTAATAAAACCAAGGATGAGGGCGGGAGAGCAGGGATCATCATCCGGATATTCCTCGATGATCTCACCGGTTGCGATTACTGCAAGCAGATCATCAGTTGAAATATCGCGTTCAAACATTCACACGCGGGCATGCTGGGAAATAAGGACTGCTTCATCCTTCACGAACTCCGCCCTTTGTGCGGTTCCTTTCATTTCATGCACCAGTATTTCTGATTAGGTTTTATTACTTTACCGGAATATAACCGCCTTTCTATTCGGGGGTGAAAGTGTTCTTTTCAATCGGGCCCTGGCTGGCCCCAATAATGCGGCAGGGCGACTCCAGATAGGGGGGCAAACTCACCACTCACACGAGAGGGTCGTCCCATCCCCAACCATCCGGCCGGCGACTCCCGCCATCAAACCACAAAATCGCGATGACCGGGGGCCGGAATAGGAGAGGGGGATAAATACCTAAAAAGCCACCCGTTCCGGAAAGAAGAAGTTATAATACCCTGCTTTCCCCAGATCGATCCGTATGAAAATTCCCGTGCAGAAATGGTTCCATGGTTCAGCATCGGGTCTGGCTGCATTTGTCATCTTTACGGTATGCACGCTCACTGCCGTCGCCCTTTACCCGACCCCTTATAATCCCCTCTATGACTGGCTCAGTAATCTCGGCAACGTGAAGTTCAACCCGGTGGGAGCATATTTTTTCAACGGGGGATGCATCCTCACCGGCCTCTTCCTCATACCTTTTTTTATCAGCCTGAAATCGCTGTATCACGATGTCAGGTGCAGAAAGACACTCATCATTCTGGGACAGGCTGCCGGGATCTTCACTGCCATCGCCCTGGTTGGGGTCGGGATCTTCTCCGAGTCGCACATCGCAGAGCACATGATTGCTGCCGGCCTGCTCTTCAAATCCCTTTTCATCCTGATGATCATCTTCAATATCGCCCTGTTCCGGCAGTCGGCATATATGCGGGCCCTGGCCTACTACGGCCTGTTCGTGATTATTATCGATCTTTCCTTTGTCTGGATCCTGTTCCGGTTCAAGGATATCCTCGGACAGTTCACTCCCACGCTGCCGGTCCCGGGCCTCGAATGGACTACGGTATTTACTTCCATCGCATGGATTGGTGCACTCTCCTGGATAATGACCAAAGAGAAGTTATGATGTTTCCCGGCCGGTAAAAAACAACCCATTACTGCTGTCAGCCGGGCAGAGCGGTGCCGGATTTCAGGAAAGCCGACTCCATTATTTTCCGCTCCGGTCCCCCGCACCGGAAAGCGATCCGGTCCGGCCTGAACTTAAAAACGGTTGAAAGGACATGTTCCGGCCCGTTACCTGCACGCGGTAAAAGGCCGGGAAGATACGTGCTGCAAGGAAGATTTTTATCAGATCCTGCCACCGGGGTCCTGACGGAATCCTCCGGGGGGGACCTGCATCTCCAGCCGTGCCCCCCCACCCGGAATGCCGGTCTCCCGGATAGTTATTCCGGTTACCGCAAGAATTTCTTTGATAAGGTAAAGCCCGTAACCAACGGATTTACCGGAAACCTTGGGAAAGAGGAAACTGTTCTTATCGGAAGGAATCCCGGCACCGTCATCCTGGCAGACAATGATAAATGAATTTTCTGAGGTCTTACCATAAAACCGTATCTTCGATAATTTTTCACCGCCATGTTTCAGGGCATTGTCTATCAGGTAAAAAAATGCCTTTTCCAACAGGCGATCCGCATAAATTTCCACATCCCGGATATCGATCTCAAAGGTGACCTTCCCCAAATCCACCCCGACCTTGGCTCTCGTGATGGTATCGGCAACATTCTGCCACTCCGGCCGGTTTGCCCCGATATCCTGGTACTCCTTGGTGAATTTGATCTGCCGGCGAATCCGGTTTATCATTGTTCTCATCTTTTCGATCTCGGGATTCTGCCCCGCAGGGCCCAGGTCTGCATAGAGTTGTGTCAGCTGGTTGAGAATATCCTCGCGGATGGTGGTGTTGAGGAAGGTGAGGTTTGAAGTTGCCCGGTTTAACGACAGTTCAGTGGCATTATATCCATGCACAGCCCCTTTCAGCTCACGCCACAGCCAGGCGGCCAGGAATGCCAGGGCAACAACAAGGAATACCAGAACGATAAGAGCGGTGCCGGGATACACGGGATCCATCATCTGAAGATACCGGAATAATCCTTCTTCCCGGTTCATTACGCCAGCAAAAATGATCAGCAGAACAGTCAGGATCACAACTACCAGAAGATAGATTGAGATCCAGAAATTCGGCACCCTGTGTTTGTTTACCGAGTCGTCTCCCATGCCCGATTCTCATCTCATACTATCCGACGCGGCAAGGATATTATTTTCGGTTAAAGATTATTGCAGCAATATCATTGTTCAACCATGAGGTATGAATCATAATCCATGTGCAGGAAAAAAGCGCAGGGAAATTATTTCGATTAAATTTCCCGACAATATTCCCATACCGTCCTTCACTTCCCCAGAAGAACGTGCGGGTTTGATGCAAAATCCTTGAAATTCCTCCGCAGTTCTTTCTCTATTGCGGTCAGCTGTTCATAGGTTGCGCACAGCTCTTCTGTCTTTTTCTGCAGTTCAAGATCTGCTTTTTTCCGGTCGGTGATATCTTCGAGGGACTCAACGGCTCCGATGATGTCCCCGTTCCGGTTTTTGATGACTCCCGCGGTAAAATGGAGCCATCGCCCCACTTTTCCAATGTGGGGAAAAAAATCCGTTGCTTCGAATGCATCCTCAATAAGGACCGATTTTGCATACTTGTCCCGGTAACATGCCGGGATCTCATCCATTGCATTCTCCACGAGAAGATCCGCCAGGCATGGACGCCGGGTAGGGTAGAACGCTTTCCAGTGATGATCGGTCCCGATCATCTCCTCTGCCGCAATACCGCTGTACACGGCAAGGGCCCGGTTCCAGTAGAGAATCGTGTGATTGCGGTCGATCACGAACTGCGGTATCGGGGATTCCTGGATGATGGCGTTTAAGGTCATCTCCTTTTCTTCAAGAGCATGCTGGCTTATGGCGAGATCATCGTAACTGTACCTGAGCTCTTCCTCTACTGCCGCCATCTGTTCATACGCTGCGCAGAGCTCTTCATTCATCTTCTCCAGTTTGAGTTCGGCAACTTTGCGATCCGTGATATCCCGGCCCACGGACTGGTATTCAACAAGCGTCCCGGTCTCATCGAATATTGCCCGGTCATTCCACTGGTGGTACCGGAAAGAACCATCCGGCAAAACAGCCCGGTGCTCCATGGTGCCGATGGGACGGTCCCGGGTCAGGGATGCGAAATGCGAGCGTATGATCCTGGCATCCCCTTCCGGGATGTGCGGAGTGAAACGGTGACAGATGGTACTCTCCCCCTGCACACCAAAATGCCGGCAATATGCGCTGTTCACAAAATTGTGCGTGCCATCCGGTCCGAACCGGCAGATGAATTCGGTCTGGTCCTCGACAACATTCCGGTACCGTTCTTCACTGTCCTTAAGCGCTCTCTTGGCATGCCGTTTCTCAACAGCCAGGATAATTTTATGACTGAGTTCCCGGAACTGTGAACGGGTCTCTCCGCCTTTCTGGACATAATAATCCGCTCCGGCATCGAATGCCTGGATAACAATTTCCTCCCGCCCTTTACCGGTAAAGAGAATGAACGGGAGGTCGGGATGACGTGAACGGACTTTTTTGAGCAGCGCAATTCCATCCATTTCCGGCATCTGGTAATCGGAGATCACCCCGTCGTAATCGTTTTTTTGCAGCAAGACAAGGGCTTCAATCGAAGATTCCGTAGTCTCAACAGCAAACGCTCCCCCGCGTTCAAGGAATCTTTTCCCCACGTCTAAAAGAGCAGGTTCGTCATCGACATAGAGAACGGAAACACAATTGCAGGGCACAGGCACGTAAAACACCAAAGAAAATACAGGAAACTAAACAATTCATCCCGTGCCGGTCATCATTTTCGGGGGTTTGAAACCTGATTATTCTTTATAGTCTTCAGAGGATTTCTCAAATATTGTCCAATGTTTGAGGGATTTTATTTCATTGAAGAAAATCTGCTGATTTAACATATAAACTTTTTTACATTTGATTATTATAAGCCGGGTAAAATACATTCGGACAACCATGATTATTTCAGGAACCAAAGATTATCTCTATTGATTATATTTTATCTGCCAGACATAATCATTTCAGGGAGGGAGTATCCTGGACGAGGAACATTACCGGAATATCATTGGTCTTTTAAGGGATGCGGATAAGGGGCTAACAATAGAAGAAATTTCAAAAACCCTGAACCTGAGCAGAATAACTTCCACAAAATATCTCAATTCCCTCTTTGTTTCCGGCCAGGTGAATATGAGAAAACTCGGCCCGGCGAAAGTGTACACTCTCTCGTCGAGGCTCCCGGCCGGTCAGATCCTCAGCCAGTTATCGGACCTGATCCTTGTTCTTGACGAATCATACATCATCCGGGAGATCAGCGAATCCTTCCTCCAGGCATTTGGTATCAGCAAAGAGCAGCTGGAAAACCAGAAGATAAATACAACATCCATCGGTCCTGCGCTGATGGACCGGATCCGTGACCCGGTAAAACAGGCAATGGCCGGGAAAGAGTCTGTTATCAATGCATGGATTCCGGTACAAAAAGAGTGGAGAGCATTCCGTATCCGGATAATTCCTCTCGCATTCGGCTGGGGGGACAAAGGGATAGCGGTTATGCTTGAAGACAGGACGGAAGAGATTCTGGCACAGGAGGAAAACGCTCTCCTTGCCGATCTGCTCAATGCTTCTCCTGCGGCCATTACCGTTCTTGATTTCTCGGGAAAATTTCTGTATTCCAATAAAAAGAATCTCGATCTTCACGGATATTCCCTCAGCGAATTCCTGGATCTGAACCTGTCCCGCCTTAACAGTACAGAGTCTGCAAAACGCATTGCCCGGAGGATGAAGGCGCTTAAAGGTACCAGGGAGGCATCCTTTGAAGTCGATCATTTCCGGAAAGACGGCCACCTTATCCCCCTCGAAGTTCACGCGAAAGTGGCTGCGTGGGGGGATAAGGACGTCATCATCAGTATTGCCACAGATATAACCGAGCGAAAACAGGCGGAGCGTGCACTCAAGGAAAGTGAACGCAAATTTTCCGACATCATCGATTTCCTTCCGGATGCAACGCTTGTCGTGAACCGTGAGGGCATAGTTATTGCATGGAATCGTGCCATAGAAGAGATGACCGGGGTCAAAGCCGGTGATATTGTGGGAACGGGCGATTATGCCTATGCATTCGCCATATTCGGGGAGCGCCGTCCGATCCTTGTGGATCTGGTCTTCAATGACGATCCTGAGGTGAGGAAGAACTACCAGCACCTTCGGAAAGAGGGCAGTACGTTCACCGCAGAAACGGTCCTGTCCTCCCGTGATGGCAGGGAACGGGTTCTCTGGCTGAAAGCGTCTCCTTTTTATGACAGGGATGGCAGGATTGCCGGGGCAATAGAATCCATCCGGGATATTACCGAGAACAAACGGGCAGAAGGAGAATTACGCGAATCGGAACACAAATTTGCTACCGTCTTCCAGAACAACCCGGTAGCACTTGCCCTGGTATCGGTAACCAATGGGGTATTTGTTGAAGTGAATGAGACGTTTTCACTCCACACCGGGTATACCCGGGAAGAAATAGTTGGCAAGACCTCAGAGGAACTGGGTATTTTTCCCGATAGGGATGTGTACGTCCGGATGGTCTCCGAGCTCCGGAACCAGCGGCATATCCAGGGCATGGAATTACGGTGCCGGATAAAATCCGGAGAGATCCGGACCTGCCGCTTTTCCTGCCGCTTTATTATCATGGGTGGCAAACCGCACATTCTCTCGACGATAGAAGATATTACAAAACGCAAAAACGCGGAGGATGCCGTGCGGGAAAGCGGGGAGCGCTACCGCCTTATCCTTAAGAATGCAAACGACGGGATACTGGTCAACGAGATGACCCCGAGGGGACCGGGGAAGTTCATTGACGCCAATGACCAGGCTTGCCGGATCCTTGGCATGACCCGTGAAGAGATGGCGGATATCTGTCTTACCGATCTCGATACTCCCGACATGAAAAAGAGAGGTCATGAGATCTTTAAGGAGATTGTCAGGAACAACCATGCAGTTTTCCAGACAACTTACCGGACACGAGAGAACCGGGAGAAAACCATTGATATCAGTGTCAGCCTTTTCGATCTCAACGGGCGCCCGACCATGCTGTCGGTAATCCGTGACATCACGGAGCGCAAGGCAACGGAGCTGGCGTTCCATGCAATGGTCACAAGCATGGTGGGAACAACGGGCATGGAATCCCTGGACCGCATAACGGAGACCGTCGGGGACTGGCTGGGGGCGGACTGTATCATGATCGGAGAGATCACACCGGATTCCAAACGTGTCCAGGTACTGGCCATGCGCCTTGACGGCAAAAAAATTTCAGATTTTTCCTACACCCTCAAAGGCACACCCTGCGAAAATACCGCCGAGAAAGGATTCTGTATATACCCGGACGAGGTGAGCGGACTCTTTCCGGAAAGCAGGGATCTCCGCGAGTTGAATATCCGGGGCTATGCCGGGACACCGCTGCGCAATTTCGAAGGCGAGGTGGTAGGGATCTTGTGTATTCTGACGCGAAAACCTCTCATTTTGCCACCATCTGCCCGGGAGAGCATCGACATTATTGCAGTAAAAGCGGCAGCCGAGATCGGCCGCAGGAAAGTCCTGCGGGAGAGCGGGAGATAATTTCCGGCCCTCTTTTTTTTTAAAAAGCAGACCATAAAATCCGTTACGGGCACCATTCGTCCGGCAAAAAAGTCCTGAATTTCAATGCAGCGACCGGGAAAACCACACGCGTGCTAAAAACACCGGAGAAAAATTCAGGGGTGACAGGGCATTTTTCCCTCCGGATGTGAGAGGTCATGCCTGTAAAAAAGCGGAGAGATTTTTACGGGAATAGACGGTAAATACCCTTATAAACAACCTGAGTATCAGTACCAGTTATCCTGCACGGAGAAAATGATCATGTACACCGTCCTCTATGTTGATGACGAGCCGGCACTTCTTGAACTGGGAAAAATATTCCTCGAACGATCCGGTTCCATCACCGTAGAGACCGCCATCTCTGCCAAAGAGGGGATTCTGGCACTGAAAAATAATTCTTTTCACGCAATTGTCTCAGATTACCTGATGCCGGGAATGAACGGCATCGAATTTCTCAAACACTTAAGAGAGGAGAACAACTCCATCCCGTTTATCCTCTTCACCGGCCGGGGGCGGGAGGAGGTGGTCATCGAGGCGTTGAACAGCGGAATCGACTACTACCTCCAGAAGGGCGGTGATCCCACGTCGCAGTTCGTAGAACTGGAGCATAAGATCAAACTCGCCGTAGAACGCCGGCGAACTGATGACGAGCTTAAAGAATCCCGGCAGCGGATGACCGACATCATCGATCACCTGCCGGACGCCACCTTCGCAATCGACCTGGATGGCCGGGTTATAACCTGGAACCGGGCAATGGAAGAGATGACCGGGGTCAAAAAGGAAGAGATCCTGGGGACCGGGGATCATTCCTATGCCATCCCGTTTTATGGAACAAGAAGGCCGATCCTCCTCGACCTTGTGTTACACGAAGACAAAGAGACCGTTGAAAAATACCCCCATATCACAAGAGAAGAGAATAAACTGATCTCGGACATCCATATCCCCACGCTCAATGGCGGAAAGGGCGCCTATCTCTGGTTTATCGCATCCCCGCTCTATGACACGCACGGCAACATCACCGGGGCAATCGAATCCATCCGGGACATTACGGACCGGAAGGCAACAGAGAACGAGCTGAGGGCCGCATATGAGCAGAACACTGCTGCAGAAGAAGAACTCCGGGCCCAGTACGATGAGCTCAAAACGGGTGAGACAGCGCTGCGCAGGAGCGAGGAGAATTACCGCAGTATCCTTGAAGATATCCAGGATGCGTACTACCGGAGCGACGCAGAGGGGAACATGACACTCGCAAGCCCCTCGGCAGCACACCTGCTCGGCTTTGACTCGGTATCAGAACTGATCGGGAAGAATATTGCACAGTCTCTCTATTACGATCCGGGCGAACGCTCCCTGCTCCTTTCTGAATTAGCCGAAAGGGGATTTGTTACCGATTATGAAGTGACCCTGAAAAAAAAGGACGGGACGCCGGTACGTGTCGCCACCAGCAGTCACAAGTACTTTGATGAAAACGGCAGGTTCCTCGGGGTTGAAGGGATCTTCAAGGACGTTACAGAACGCAGGAAAATGGAAGATTCGCTCCGGGCAAATGAAGAGAAATATCGTTCGCTTGTCGATAACCTCAATGTGGGAGTCTACCGGAGCACAGCCGGATTTCCCGGCAGGATGCTCTGGGCAAACCCGGCATTTGTCAGGCTCCTCGGCTATGATACGTTACCTGAGTGCCAGGAACACCCGGTCACGGATAGCTATGTCAATCCGGAAGAGCGGGAAAAATTCATTCTGCGGCTGGAAAGAGATGGATTTGTTAAGGACTATGAACTGCAGCTGAAAAAGAAAGACGGTACGCACATCCGGGTTTCGCTCAATGCACAGGCAAAGAAGAACCCTGAGGGAACCATTGTATGGATTGACGGGATCTGTGACGATATCACCGCCTTAAAAGATGCCGAGGAGAGGAGCCGGCGTTACCAGCTCGAGATGTCAAGGGCCATCGATTACCTGCCGGATGCCACCTTTATCATCGACCGTAAAGGCACGGTTATTGCATGGAACCGGGCGATTGAAGAGATGACCGGGGTAACGGCCCGGGAGATCATAGGCAGGGGAGATTACGAATATGCCATCCCGTTTTATGGGAACCGGAGGCCAGTCCTCATCGATCTTATCTTTGCATCAGAGGATGAATTAAAAAAAGAAGATTACCTCCAGATAAAACGGAACGGGGAGATCCTGTCTGTTGAAACCCGGAACCCGACCCTCAAAGGGAGACCTGCGATCCTGAGGGCCAGTGCCGCTCCCATCTATGACGAAAACGGAAGCGTGGCCGGGGCAATCGAAACGATAACAGATATCACTGAACTCAAACAGGCTCAAAAAGATCTCGTGGAGTCTGAGAACAGGTACCGGACCATATTTGAGAACACCGGAACAGCTACGGTCCTCCTGGAGGAAAATACGATCATATCCATTGCCAATGCCGAATTCGTGAGAATGTCGGGATATGCAAAAGAGGAGATTGAAGGAAAAAAGAGATGGACGGAATTTGTAATAAAAGAAGATCTCGAGAGAATGCTTGCCCAGCACCGCCTGCGGCGGGAAAGAAGTGAGACCGCTCTCAGACATTACGAGTTCCGGTTCATCACGAAAACCGGAGAGACCCGCAATATTTTTTTAACCATCGATGTGATATCGGGCACGAAGAAATCGGTAGCCTCACTGATGGATATCACCCCGCAGGTCCGGGCCCAGGAGGCCGTGAAACTGGCAAACAGGAAACTCACGCTTCTCTCGGGTATCACCCGCCATGATATCGGGAACCAGCTCCAGGCCCTCTCAGGTTATCTTGAACTCACAAAGAAGTTCCTTGCAGATCCTGCCCGCACCGCTGAATTCACCGACAAGGAGATGCATATCGCAGACACGATCGCCAGCCTGATCAATTTTACCCGGGACTACGAGGTACTGGGAATGAATGCCCCCGTCTGGCAGAACGTACCTGCGATTATTGGCACCATTGCCGTCATGCTTCCGGTGCAGGATATCCGGCTTGATACCGGGGATCCTGGCCTCGAGGTATTCGCAGATCCGCTGCTCGAACGGGTATTCTATAATCTTATCGACAATGCCCTGCGCTACGGGGGAGACCGGCTGACCGCCATGCGGGTCTCATCACACCCGGGCAATGACGGGCTTGTCATCATATTCGAGGATGACGGTGCAGGAATCGCCTATCCGGACAAAGCCCTCCTCTTTACAAGGGGTTTTGGAAAGAACACCGGCCTCGGGCTCTTTCTCTCCCGGGAGATCCTGGGGATCACCGGGATTACAATCACCGAGAACGGCGAACCGCAAAAAGGAGCAAGGTTCGAAATTACTGTGCCGAAAGGAGCATACCGCTTTTCCGGCAACAATACAACACA
The DNA here is from genome assembly GCA_025358115.1 of Methanomicrobiales archaeon. Taxonomy (GTDB): domain Archaea; phylum Halobacteriota; class Methanomicrobia; order Methanomicrobiales; family Methanospirillaceae; genus Methanoregula. The sequence continues at coordinate 15,695 of JANYKQ010000065.1, forward strand.
GCCGGAAAAAAAAGAGGGACCTGAGTAAAACACACTTTAAAATTCAACCCGCTCACCTCATGTGGTCCGGCTATTATCCGTTTCGAGATCCTCCGGAACCGGGAACCTGACACCCGTTTATCTGCAACAGAGGGAGACACGGGAATAAAAAAGGCAAAGGCGGGATCCCGGTGCACAAGAAATGATGTCAATGCGAGGTTACTGATAGTGCAGTACCATGTCACTATTTAGGAGAAGGAAGAAAACTTCTCTGGATTTAATTCCTGTATCCAGGACACCAGGAGTGCTCTCATGAGAGATGTTGTTACCATCCTGTACAATGATTTTGAAACGCTTGACGTCTTTGGCCCGGTAGAAATTCTGGGAAGGCTGCCGGAAGAGTTCAACCTGCTTTTTTACTCCCTGGACGGGGGAATCATCACCAGCAGCCAGAATGTCCCGGTGATGACGAGATCCCTGTCCGACTTCAAATCCACCCGGTATATTCTCTTCATCCCCGGGGGTATTGGTGCACGGGAACGGGTGAAGGATGAAGAATTTATTGCAACCATCAGATCGCTTGGCGGGAACGCCGAATTCATCCTCACGGTCTGCACCGGTTCAATACTGTTAGCAAAGACCGGGATCCTGGAGGGAAAACGTGCCACCTCAAACAAGCGGGTGTTCGCCTGGACAAAAAGTGCACCCGGGGTGAACTGGATTCATAAAGCCCGGTGGGTAAAAGATGGAACGATCTATACCAGTTCGGGAGTCAGTGCCGGCATGGATATGGCCCTGGGATTCGTGTCAGACCTGCTGGGACATCCTGCAGCTCTCCAGGTAAGCCATGAGATTGAATACGTGTGGAACGAAGATTCCGGATGCGACCCGTTTTTTTAACCTCTTTTTACATTATACGGGTAAATATTCTGCCGGAATTTCCGCCTCCGGGGGATGCTCCATTGTCACCATGACCCGGGATACGTTGATACCCGTGGTTTACAGATGACTGCAGGGCACGAACAGAAGAGCGAAAAAGATATTCGGTAAAGCGGTGATGGATGTATCATGGCAGATGGGATACGCGTCCTCTACGTGGATGATGAAGAAGCCCTGCTGGAAATGGGAAAGTTATTCCTTGAGCAGAATGGGGAATTCTCCGTAGACACGGTCCTGTCAGCACCTGAAGCACTCGATATCCTGAATAAAAAAATGTATGATGCGATCGTCTCCGACTACAAGATGCCCGAGATGGATGGCATAGAATTTTTAAAAAGAGTCCGGGTTACGGACAAAAATATCCCGTTCATTATTTTCACCGGGAGAAGCCGGGAAGAGATCGTTATTGAAGCCTTGAACAACGGGGCGGATTTCTATCTCCACAAGGGCGGTGACCCAAAGGCCCTCTACCAGGAGCTCGTGCATTTCATCCGGCAGTCCGTCACGATGAGGCGGACACTCCTGACCCTTGCCGAACAGGAACAGCGCTATCACGATCTCCAGAATGCAAATGACTTAATCCAGAGTGTTACACCGGATGGCCATTTCCTGTTCGTCAACAAAAAATGGCGAGAAACGCTCGGTTACGAGGAGAGAGAGATCCCGGGTCTTACCATTTTCGATATCATCCATGAAGATAGTCTCAAACACTGCATGGAAACCTTCCAGCGGGTTGTTTCGGGGGATAATGTCGGCATTATCGATGCAGTATTCAAGACCCGCAGCGGCTTGAAGGTATACGTCGAGGGGATGGCAGACTGCAGGATGGTAGACGGAAAGCCGCAATATACCCGGGGAATATTCAAGGATATCACCGATCGGAAAAAGGCAGATGTTGCGTTAAAGGAGAGTGAAGAGCGGTACCGGAATGTTGTTGAGGACCAGACTGAGTTCATCTCGAGGTTCCGGCCTGACGGCACTTTTGTCTTTGTGAACGATGCATTCTGCCGGTATTTCAACAAGACCCGGGAAGAGATCATCGGGAAGGTGTATGTACCAAAAATCCCTGAGGAAGACGAAGCAGATGTTGCCCGGCGCTTTACCTCGCTGACCCGGGAGAATCCGGTGGTTACTGCATCGAACCGGGTAATCCTTGAGGACGGCCGGATCCGGTGGCATCAGTGGAGCACCCGGGCCGTCTTCGATGAAGAAGGTCGTGTGCAGGAATACCAGTCCGTCGGGCGCGATATCACCGAACTTAAAGAAGCGGAGCAGGAACTGCTCCGGAAGAACGAGGAGCTCAATGCTGCTTTTGAAGAGCTCACTGCAACAGAGGAGGAGATCCGGGCGAATTATGATCTGCTCAGCCGGAAAGAGCAGGCACTCGCCGAGAGCGAAGAGAAATACCGCGATCTCTCCGAACTCCTCCCGCAGATGGTCTTTGAAATGGATATGGCATTCCGGATCACCTATGCAAACCGGCATGCACTCTCGGTATTCGGCTTCAATGACGTGGATCTTGAACTCGGAATAAATGCCCTTTCTTTCATTGAACCCTCCCAGCACGGAACCGTGAAGGAAAAGATGGAGCAACAAATCAGGGGGATAGCTATTGAACCGCAGGAATATACGGCCCTGCGAAAGAACGGCAGCCCATTCCCGGTTATCATCTATTCGGCCCCGATCTACCGGAATAAAACGCTGACCGGATTCCGCGGCGTCATCGTCGATATATCCACGCGAAAAAAGATGGAAGACGAGCTCCGGGAAAAGGAGAGCAGGTTCCGGACCATTTTCGAGAACAGCCCGTATCCCATCACCATCAACAGTATCCCGGATGGAAAATTTACCGCAGTCAATGCAGCCTTCCTGCAGAGCAGCGGGTACCAGGAAGCCGAGGTCATGGGCAAGAGCCCCGTAGATTTGGGGATGCTCACCCTTCTTGATTATGGCAGGCTCACTTCGCACTTGTTGTTGTCCGGCAAAATTGAGAATGTACCCATGGTCCTGACCGGAAAAGGAGGGATCCGGGTCCATGTCCAGTTCTCCACCATTCCGGTTACCATTAACAACCGGCCTGCAATCCTGACCATGACTGCTGAAATTACCCGGTTAAAGCGGGTTGAAGAACAGCTGCAGCAGAAAAATGAAGAACTCCTTGCAGCCTACGAAAAGCTTACCACTACCGTTGGAGAGCTCCGGCGGAATTATGACGAACTCAGTAACAAGGAACAGGCGCTCCGGGAGAGCGAGGAGAAGTTCCGGGCTCTTGTCGAGCACTCGCTTGACGGCATCCTGATCACGGACTTTACCGGAAAACTTCTCTTTGCAAACCGGGCGGCAGGCCTTCTCATCAATGCACCGGGTTACGAGTCGATGATTGGGATCCGGAACGTGCTGGAGTTTGTTGCCCCGGAATCAAAAGCCGAGGTGCTGAAGGATTTTGCCCAGGTCGCCCAGGGTATCGACACGTACCTCGCCCACTATAAAATCATCACGGAAACAAAGCGGGAGATCTGGGTCGAGTCTCTCGGGAAGAAGATCCCGTTCCGGCAATCCGAAGGTGTGCTTATCTCAATGCGGGATGTGACGGAACAGAGGAATGCTGAAGAGGTGTTACGGGAATCAGAGAGCAAATTTACTACCATCTTTAAGAGCAGCCCGGTTGCACTCACGCTCGTATCAGCAACGGACGGGATATTTGTTGACGTCAATGACGCCTTTGTAAGAAATACCGGCTATACCCGAAAAGACGTGATTGGCAAAACTTCAGAACAGTTCGGGATCTTTGCCGACAGTAATGAACAGAAGCAGCTGATCGAAAAAATAGTTGAACAACGTGCTGTTCATGATATCGAGGTGCAGTGCAGGAAAAAAACCGGAGAGATCCGGAGCTGCCTCTTTTCATCGGGTATTATCCATATGGAGAAAAAACCCTACATCCTCTCGACCATTGAAGATATCACCGGACGCAGGGCCACGGAATCTTCCTTCCAGGCCCTGGTCCGGAGCATGGTAGGAACCACCGGGCTTGATTCCCTCCGTAAGATAACGGAAAATGTCAGTTCCTGGCTGGGGGCCGATTGCGTCATGGTAGGGGAGATCCTGCCCGACCGGGAAACGGTCAGGGTGCTGGCCATGCTCCTCGACGGGAAGGATGTCCCTGATTATTCCTATACCCTCAAAGGAACCCCCTGCGAGGATGTCAATGAAAAAGGATTCTGCCTGTTTCCGGATAACGTAACTGAAATCTTCCCAAAAAGCAGGGATCTCGTGGAGTTCAATATCAGGGGATACGTGGGGACCCCCCTGCGGAATTCCGCAGGAGAGGTTATTGGGATTCTCTGTGCACTTTTCCGGAGCCCGGTCAAATCCCCCCCTGCGGTAAAGGAGATCATAAACATTATCGCGGTGAAAGCAGCCGCGGAGATCGAACGTACGCGGATGATATCTGTACTGCATGAGAGCGAGGAACGTTTCCGGTTGCTGTTCCAGCATGTCCCGTCCATAGCAGTGCAGGGATACCGCAGTGATGGCACCGTAGATTACTGGAATGATGCGTCCGTAAGGATTTACGGGTATACTGCTAAAGAAGCCATAGGAAAAAATCTTGTCGACCTGATCATCCCCCCCGAAATGCGTGATGAGGTCAGGAAAGCAATTGCATATATGGCAGAGAGCGGCCAGCCTATAGCGGCATCAGAACTGTCGCTCATGAGAAAGGATGGATCGCGGGTTGCAGTCTTCTCCAGCCACGCAGTTGTCAGAAGTTCCGCGGGCAGCAGGGAACTTTTCTGTATTGACATAGATCTCACCGCCAACAAACAGGCAGAAGACGTGATCCGGGCAACCCTTGCCGACAAAGAAGTGCTCCTGCGGGAAGTGCACCACCGGGTGAAGAATAATCTCCAGCTGATCTCAGGCCTGCTCGATATGACCCGGATGCGAACGGGAGATGAATCAACAAACAGCATACTGACCGATATCATGCTCAAAATCCAGACCATGGGGCAGATCCATACCCGGCTCTATGAAAGCAGACAGTTCGGGAAGATCAATATAACAGATCAGTTCAGGGACCAGGTAACGGCATTATCAGAAATTTATTCCCATAAGGGAGGGGCTGAAATCAGCTGCGAGATCGATCCCGTGATAGTATGTCTCCCGGTAGACCAGGCTCTCCCGTGTGCACTCGTTGTCAATGAAATAATCTCGAACGCGTATAAACATGCATTCAGAGGAAGAAAACACGGAAAGATCGAGATCTCTGCAGTGCAGGAGAACGACAGGATCAGAATCACCATACGGGATAATGGAGTCGGGTTACCTGACAATTTTGATATCAGTAATACCAACAGCCTGGGACTCAAACTGATCAGGACCCTGGTGCAGCACCAGTTGAAAGGATCATTTGCCCTGACAAGCCAGAAGGGTACTAAAATCAGTATAGATTTCCCGGTTTTCACGGAATCAACAGAAATTCTTAAAAATAATTGATCAGTCAGGAGAAACCGGGTACTTTTTCCCGATACATTCCCATGGGTAATTATGTTACTTGTAGAGGCCCGGTGTCGTGTTCACCCGGAACATTGCGAGGATTTTGCTCTCCAGGTCGAACGGATCATTCCCCTCGTCCGGGCAGAACCGGGATGCACCCGGTATGAACTCCATGCAAATGTCTTCGAGCTGGGGTTGTTCATCTTTTGCGAAGAGTGGGCGAGCCAGAAACACCTTGACGTGCATATCGCCACTGCGCATATGCAGGAACATTTTGCGAAATGTGCCGAGTGGATGGCAGCACCAACTGAATTGACCGTGTATGAGGTATCGGGGCATAAGACCGTGGTATTATAGGAATAACCACTACTGATTTTTTAACAAAGGCACGATCAAAACGACAAGCCTGCTGCTAAAGAAACATATCCGATCAGCCTGCATTGAAAAATAAAAATTGTATTAAGAGATTTAACGGTCGGAGAACTTCTCGACCACGCGGACATTGTCGCCGCGGACGGTGATGGGGATCGGGACAACGCTCTCGTAGAGCTCGACCGTGATCTCTTCCTTTGCGGCATCAACCCTTTTTACAACTGCCTTCTCACCCTTGAACGGTCCGGCAATCAGCTCGACAATCGTACCTTCATCGATACCGGCAACAACGGGTTTCGGGATAAGGAAATGGCCGACTTCGGCAAGACTGGTCTCGCCCCGGATAACCGTGCGCGCGTGGGCAATCAGTTCCACGAGCTGCTCGATGCGGTTCATCTTCTCCGGTGTTTCCACGAGTACGTAGCCCTGCAGTTCATTGGGCACAATGATCGATGTCACCTTGACATCAGTCGCCTTGGTTTCGATCGCTTTTAAGATATTATCCGCTACCGTCCGCTCCTGTTTGGAAGTGGTCTTGATAGCAAAGATCCGGTTGACAAAGACTTCCGGGGCGGCGGGAACCAGTGGGGCGGAGGGGGGAGCCTGGGGAGTCATGGCCATCAGGATCAGAATCCCAGCAGTTTCTGGTGTTCGAAGAGTACGTAGATGACAAACCCGATAAGCCCGATGAGGAGCACACCCGCGGCTGCGACCGTTGCAATCTTTCCAAATTCTTCCCGTGTGGGGGTGCGCGCGAGTTTTAAGACCCGGAGGTATTTGCGGAATAATTCCTCATGTAACACGCTTGCTTTGAAATCAGGTTTTGAAATTTCCATATTGGCTCACTTGAGAAAATCGATCTCAAACTGTTTCTGTACTTTGGGGGTTAGTTTCTCGCTCCGACCATATATTTGTGGCGACCGTACGCCCGTGACCACAAGCAGGGTCCGCATCTTGTTCTGCATGGCGGGATCGATCTGGGCACCCCAGATGATACGGGCGTTCGGGTCCACACGGCTGTAGACTTCCTGCACAACACCTTCGGCTTCTTCCATGGTCATGTCGGGACCGCCGACCACATTGACGAGTGCAGCAGTTGCCCCGGAGATATCGACATCGAGAAGCGGGGAGCGGATTGCTTTCTTGACCGAGTCTACTGCCTTGTCCTCGCTGTCACTCTCTCCCATACCTATCATGGCAACGCCGCCGCGTTCCATCACGGTACGCACATCAGCAAAGTCGAGGTTGACGAGACCGGGCATGGTGATGAGTTCGGTGATCCCCTTGACCGCACGCATCAGGACTTCATCGGCAATCTTGAATGCTGCGGCAAGCGGGAGCTTGGGTACTACTTCGAGCAGCCGGTCATTGGGCACAACAATGACCGTGTCTGCAACATCCCTCAGCCGCTCAAGACCCGCCTCTGCGTTCTCCATGCGGATGGCACCTTCCGCAGCGAACGGCAGGGTCACAACGGCAATCGTGAGAGCCCCTTCTTCCCGGGCAGCTTTTGCCACTACCGGCGCAACGCCGGTACCGGTGCCGCCACCGAGACCAACGGTGATAAAGACCATGTCACAACCCGAGACTACTGCCCGGATCTCCTGCTCGTTTTCCAGGGCCGCTTCCTCACCAATCTGGGGGATGGAACCGGCACCGAGACCCCGGGTCCGCTGCCTGCCGACAAGGATGCGCTGGTCGGCGTGGGTGCGGATCAGGTGCTGGGCATCGGTGTTGATGGCGATAAGTTTTGCACCGTGGATACCCTCTTCCATCATGCGGGAGATCGTATTCGATCCGCCGCCGCCGCATCCGATAACAGCGATCTCGGTCTTGAGCTCGGCCAGAATCTGGTCAAGGTCTTCATTATTTTGCGAAGGAGTGACGGTTTCGTCCCTCGCCTTGGTTAGTGCCTCTTCTACAATGGACCTCATGAAAACTTCTCCAACCCCGGGATGTGGATGTCAGTCTGACTGCAAACAGACACCATTGCTGGTGTGATGACCTGACCGTTGATCTCTATTGACTGGCCTTCTGCCAGTTGTTTGTAGGCAGGTCCGGGCGGTACCCCCTGTTCGCGCGCTTTTCTGGGGTCGAACCGTACCTTAGTAATAATCAGGTGATCGCTCTCTGTTACAGTGATCTCTTTATTACGTATGATTTTTACGCACAAGGTATTTAAATCATGTATTAATTGTGACGAATGCTCCTCATACGTGATAAAAACAGGAAGCAGGCGGTTATCACGCGTGGAAAGGTGAACTACGGGCAATTTATCGAGATCCTTTATCAACCCCGGCTCGTCCGATTTGGCAGTTTCGGCAATTAACACGGGATTTGCCCGTATCAGGCTGAGTGTCCCGTCCCTTTTTAGTGCGTGAATATAGCAGCGGGCATCCGGGGACACCTGTTCTGCCATAGCCCGCACGGCCTGGTACGTTTCCCACGAGAGATGGCCCAGGGAGGAGAGCTCACTTTCCGAGAGCCGGGGAATCACGAGCTGGTCGAGTACCCCCGTCAGATGACTGATCGCGTCCCGGTCCAGCGCCTTGCGGTCGATATAGGCAGCCACTGCCCCGCTTTCTTCCAGCATCCGGCGGATCGTTTCAGGGTCAAGCCCTGCGATCTCCCGGGTGTGAGCTATGTGACCGAATGCCCCGCGGGAGGAGAGGGCAATCTCGGTCTGTCGGACGGCATAATGCGTTCCCCCAAAACCAATAAGCGGGACCGCGTTTAACAAGACGGCATCCAGCACTGCTTCTGCTACTGCCCTGCCG
>JANYKQ010000036.1 GCA_025358115.1 Methanomicrobiales archaeon
TTAAACCGGCAGAAGGCCCGGGGACACAAAGATATTTGTGGTTTCGCAACTTAATTCACAATTGTGAATGCAATATATTATGTGACAACTCGGATAACTTAAACGTTGTGATACCATGGAAGCACCCTGTCAGAAAATAGTATGGGATGTCCTGCCGGCAATCCGGGCGGCAATTGCCGTAGAACTCGTCAGGTGCGGGGTCTCCCAGGTAGAAGCTTCGCGAATGCTGGAGATCGCACCGTCAGCAGTCTCACAGTACCTTTCCGGCAAACGCGGGTATCGGATCGAATTTGAAGATGAGGTAAAAAAGTCAATTGCTCTGCTGGCACAGGATCTGATCGACAAAAAAGAGATCAAGGTTATCGAAAGAATCTGCGGGATCTGCCGCCAGCTCCGTGAGGGAGAGGGCGGATGTGCCGGCCCGGCTCCTGAACGGTGCGGCTCATAATTTTTTTATGGATATTCCATTTGATTGTCTATGACTATTCCGGTGCTCCCATGAATATTTCAGAAAAGACGCAGGCGCTCAAAGAGATGATCGCATCGAAAGGATCGATGCTTATATCCTATTCCGGCGGCATAGACAGCGCCCTGCTCGCAGTGCTTGCAACCGAAGTGCTGGGTAACAACGTCCGGTGCATACTGCTCGACAGCCCGGTTGTCCCGCGTGGGGCTGTTGCCGAGGCCCGGCAGATAGCCGATGAGTACGGCCTCCAGCTCGAGATAATGCCCGTTCGTGTCATGGATGATGAGCGGTTCACAAAAAATCCGGCAGATCGGTGCTACTGGTGCAAGAAAAAATCCAACAAAGTACTGAAATGGCGCAAAGATGCCCTGCACTTTGCCTGCATTGCCGATGGCATCAACCTCTCAGACAAAGGGGAACACCGGCCCGGGCTCCATGCAAGCACGGAAGACGGGATATGCCACCCGTTCCTGGAACTCGGGATTACCAAGGAGGATATACGGGAGATTGCCCGGGCCAGGGGGTTGCCATTCTGGAATAAACCGTCAGCCTCCTGTCTCTCCTCCCGCATCCCGTACGGAGACGAGATCACCTATAAAAAACTGGCCATGATCGAAGAGGCCGAAAAGTTCCTGCACACCAGCGGATTCTCCCAGTGCCGGGTCAGGCTGCACGGGAACATAGCCCGGATCGAAGTTGTGAATGACGAGATACCAAAACTGCTGGCTCTGCAGGATGGACTGGTGAAATCCTTAAAAACGATCGGATTTACCTATGTCACGCTCGATCTCGACGGCTACCGCTCCGGCAGCATGGATGAAGTATTAACCAAAGATGAGCACCCAAAATGAACCACAACAAAGACGAACAGAACACAAAAGAGGCAATGTTCCGGCACGTACCCTGCATCCGGGTTGACGGGGAAAAAAAAGAAGCCGGCTCCCATGAAGTGATAGAAGAGATCCCCTATGCCCTCTTCATCAACGGCAGGCACGCGATGACCGCCATGATGAGCCCCGTGCAGCTGGAAGATTTTGTCACCGGTTACCTTTTCACGGAACAGATCATCAGGGGGATTGATGAGATCGAATCGATCAGGATCGAGAAGAACCGCCTCAGCGTGATCACAAAAAACCTCTTTAAAGTGCTGGGCCCCAAGAAGACGATCCTCTCCGGTTGCGGGGGTAGTGCGTCGTTCATAGACACAGCAAAACTCCCCTCGGTCAAATCCGATTTTACCATACCCACTACCATCATCAGCGGCACCATCCGGGGCATTCTCGATTCCGAGCTGCACGATAAGACGGGCGGCATCCATGTGGTGGGCCTCGCGTCAACGGATGGCGTCATTGCCCGGTCGGAAGATATCGGGCGGCACAATGCGCTCGACCGGGTGATCGGGTTTGCCCTGCGCAACAACGTGGACCTGTCCCGGACCTATGCAATCTGTTCCGGGAGGATCTCCTCAGAGATGGTCAGGAAATGCCTGATCGCAAACATCCCCATCGTGATCTCCCGGGGGGCCACAACAACTCTTGCGATCGAGATCGCCGCAAAGACCGGCCTGTGCGTTGTCGGGTTTGTCCGCAGTGCAAAGATGGTAATCTACACGCATCCCGAACGCGTGCAGGATGTGCCGTCACTTCCCCAGTGACTTGCGGAGACTGCACACCTGGCAGAGCTCCCCGCTGCAGGGATCCCCGCACTGGCGACAGCGGCGCAGGGGTTCGGAGATTGTGCTCCGGTCCACCTGTTTTTCTATCGCCCGTTTGCTTTTTATCAGGTTCCGCATGGTGCCGGGATGCTGCTGTTCCAGGGCAGAGAGCATCGATCGTACCTCCCGTCGCAGGGCATAGCGGGTATACGGGCACTCAGGCAGGAAAGGAAACAGGTCCTGCACGAACAGGTACGCAGCAATCTCTTTTTCGGCTACGTCGGCAAGCGGTTTTATCCGGGGAATGAAACAGTCAGAAGAGTCCGCATCGCTGGTCCGGACAAGGCGGGGAAGGTCACCCCGCAAAGTATTCATCAGAACTGACTGCGCTTCGTCATCGAGATTGTGACCGGTGGCAATTTTTGTTGCTCCTGCATCGTGGGCCGCAACCGTGAGCGCTTTCCTGCGCAGGATCCCGCAGACCGAGCACGCATTTGTCTCGCGCCCGACCAGCAGGGTGTCGAGATCATCGCCTACCAGGTCCGTAAACGAGACGCAAATATGTTCTATCCCGAGTTTTTTTGTTACTTCCTCTGCAGCCCGGATGGTATCATCCCGGTATCCGGCAATCCCTTCGTCCACCGTAATTGCCACGAGGCTCACATCATCCCATGAAAGGAGGAGCCGTGAGAGGATCAGAAGGAGTGCGGTGCTGTCCTTGCCACCACTGAACGCAACCGCGATCCGGTCATGCGGTCTGACGAGTTCCCGCTCCCGTATCGTCCGGGCTGCCCGTTCCTCAATCTCACAAATGAGATGAGCCGCACAGAGGTGCCGGTCCGGCTCACTCAGCCGGATAACGGGTGGCTCAGCGCAGAACGTGCACCGTTCCGCTCCTCCCATTTCCGGATTTCCCTGCCCCATTCATCCCCCGTGCGCAATACGGATGATCCGGATCTCGTCATCGCCAGATGCAACCGCATCCTCCGGCACCAGCTTCCCGTTCCGGGACACGATCACTTCAGACGGGTTGATGTCCCGCTGTTGAAGAATCCATCCGATACTCACCGGCTCACCCGCTGTAATCTTGGTTGTTGAATCGGGAAAAAAGATCTTCATTATTACTTGGGAATAGTTGGGCGTTCCCGTTCATTAATTTCCCCCTGCATGAAGTTTTTTAACACACGGTTCGAATGTATACAACACAGGAGCGTTCATATGGTGCCGGCCACTTCCCTCAAAGACGAGATTCTCGCCCTGAAACGAGAGCGAGATGCCATCATCCTTGTCCACAACTACCAGTTGCCGGAAGTGCAGGACATCGCCGATCTCTGCGGGGATTCCCTCGAACTCTCCCGGGCTGCCGCCACCATGGAAGGCGAAGTGATAGTATTCTGCGGGGTGGATTTCATGGCCGAGACCGCAGCGATTCTCTCACCGGACAAGACCGTGTTGCTCCCCGCCCCGGATGCCTGCTGCCCGATGGCCCAGATGATCTCGGCAGAGGAACTCCGGTTTGCAAAGGCCCGTAACCCGGACGCTGCCGTGGTCTGCTACGTCAATACCACCGCAGAAGTCAAGGCCGAGAGTGACATCTGCTGCACCTCTTCAAATGCCGTAAAAGTGGTCAACTCGGTAGAACAGGACAGGATAATCTTTGTTCCTGACCGGAACCTCGGGAGCTATGCAGCCCGGTTCACAAAGAAGGAGGTGCTGCCCTGGGAAGGCTTCTGCCTTGTACACGACCAGATCACCCCGGCCCAGGTCGCAGCAGCCCGGCAGGCACACCCGGGTGCGGTGCTGCTCGTCCACCCGGAGTGCCGCCCGGAGATAATCGATCTCGCGGATCACGTTGCAAGCACGTCCGGCATCATCAACTATGTCCGCACCACTCCCGGGCAGGAGTTCATTATCGGTACCGAAAACGGGATCCTGCACCGGCTCGCAAAAGAGTGTCCGGATAAAAAGTGCTACCCACTCTCATCAGCAGCCGTCTGCCGGAACATGAAAAAGACAGACCTGAAAAAAGTGCGGGATGCATTGCAGACACTCCGCCCCCGCATCACGGTACCGGAAGATATTGCGGACCGGGCCCGCGGGGCGATCGAGCGGATGCTGGCGCTCTGAATTCTTTTTTTTTTGATAATATAATCACGATTCAAATTCCGGTTTATCTGCCGGTTCTGGCATACCGGATAGCCTTACGGACTTGCTTTCTCCTGCACATGCCACAAGCGATCGCACTCTTTTTTGTTGTAGTGTACCCTACATACAAATATCAACAGGTTAGTTTCTCACATAACACTGCAGGATCCCCATGTTTAACCCGTTTGACGCGCTCGCTTCGCTCATCGTCACCCGCCCGAAACAACTGGCAATACTCTTCTGCATTTTGCTGGTTGTAGCATTCTATGGTATGACCATGATCACCATGGCGACGGGCACGGATACCTACCTGGACAAGGATACCCGGCGCGGGATGCTCCTTGATAAATACACCAAGACCTTCCAGTCTGACAGCGTGCTGATTCTCATCGAGTCTGATGACGTGATGAGCCCGGACGTCCTTAAGTATATCGACCGGCTCCAGAAGGATCTTGTCCAGGAGCGCTATGTCACGGGAGCGTCAGGTATCTCCGATCTGGTAAAAGACCAGAACGGGGGGGTGCTGCCTGCCAGTAAGGCTGATATCACCCGGCTGGAAGAAGAAGTGCCCCCGGAAATCCTCACCCTTTACGTCCCATCCCGGACCATGACCATCTCAGTCATTACGGTTAACCAGGGACTTAAGGATCCCCAGGCGTTCTCTCTTGTGGATAACATCAATAAGAGGGTAAGTCTTTCCACCCCGCCTCCCGGGGTGAGCGTGGTTGTCTCTGGCAACCAGGCATACAACAAAGAGACCTCTGATGCAATGAGCACGTCCATGGGGGAACTCATCCTGGTCGCGATGATCCTCATGGTCATTGCCGTAAGCCTGCTCTTTGGTCACGTCAGGTACCGCCTTCTCTCGGTCTTTATCGTGGGGACCGGTCTCATCCTGACCTTTGGGGTTATCGGGTTTTCGGGCATGCAGATCACGATGGTGACCATCGGTGCTTTCCCGGTCATGATAGGAATCGGGATCGATTACGCGATCCAGTTCCATTCACGATTTGATGAAGAGATTCGAAAATCTTCCCTTTTTGAAGCAGTGACTGCCACCATTACCAAGGCCGGGCCATCCGTGCTGTATGCAATGCTCGCCACGGCAATGGGTTTTATTGCCCTTACTATCTCACCGCTCCCGATGATCCGCAGTTTTGGCCTGACCTGCGTGATCGGGATCATCTGCTGCTACATTGCAGCGATCGTGGTTGTGCCGGTCTTTGCCATCCTGGTAAATTACCGTCCTGTACAGGAGCAGGAACAGAAAAAAACCGATACCGCAAAATCGAATGTCGAGCGGTATAACGAGCTCGTTGGCAGGGTTGTGAAAATGGTTTCCCGGAATGCCGTTCCGGTCCTGATCATCTGTGTCCTGTTTGCCGCTATCGGGTTCCAGCTGGACAACGAAGTCATCGTCAACACGGATGAGAAGACCTTTGTCCCGGCAGATATGCCGGCAAAGATAAATCTCGACAAGATCCGGCGCACGATGGGCGAGACTTTAAGCGTCCCCGTGCTGGTGCAGGGAGGAAATCTGCTCTCCCCGGATTCTATACGCTGGATGTATGAGTTCCAGCAGTACGAAGAGACGCATAACAGCAAGATCACCAGCTCAACCAGCATTGCAACCTACCTTGTACAGTACAACAACGGAGTCCTGCCGCAGACATCCCCTGAGATCGATGCCGTCATGAAAAAGATCCCCCAGCAGACCCGTGACCGGTACGTCAGCTGGAACTCCGAGGCGGTCATCGAGTTCAACTTTATTGCCATGCCCAATGATATCGCCATGTCAACGATCGAGCAGATGAAAAAGGATCTCGCGTGGAAGGCGCCCCCGCCGGGCATCCACGCCTCCTTCACGGGCATGTGGGAGATGTTTACCAACCTGATCCGCGAGATCCGGGAGGGGAAAACATTCATGACCATCCTTGGTTTTGGGATGATCTTTGTATTCCTCTACATCATCTACCGGAAATTTGCCAAAGCTGCAACCCCGTTGGTCCCGATCGTCATGATTGTAGGCTGGAATGGCCTCATCATGTATATGCTTGCCATCGATTACACCCCGCTCACCGCAACACTCGGTTCGATGTCTGTCGGTGTGGCATCGGAATACACTATCCTGATCATGGAGCGATATTACGAGGAACGGCAGAACGGGCTCGCTGTGATGCCGGCAATCCAGTACAGCATTGAGAAGATTGGCACCGCGATTACGGTCTCGGGCATGACAACGGTCTTTGGGTTTGCCGCGCTCATGGTCTCTGCCTTTGGCATCATCAGCAACTTTGGCACCGTGACCGTCATCTCGGTCTTCTTTGCCCTGGCCGGTGCCATCATCGTTATGCCCGCGATCCTGGTACTGGTGGGAATGATGGAAGGCGGATCAACGGGCACCCAGGAAATCCCGGATAGCTGAAAAGAGGGGGGCTGGAAATGTTTAACAGCGTTTTTCACACCTCCCGATATCTACGGGAATCTCACTTTTTTTCCGGAGCGGCTTTCTGTGCCATGAGTTTATTGTACATCTCCTCACCGACACACTCTTTTGCATACTTGCACCACTGGACGCAGGATGCAATGTCGTTATAGACCTCAAAACCGCAGCTGCATTTGACAGAAATATCGTTGGAGAAGAGTTCCACTTCTTCCCCGCACTGCGGGCACTTTTTGATAGCGAGCGTGGGGGTGCGGATATTTGCGGCTCCGGGACAGTGATCGAGCATCAGGTTCCTCGTCTATTGTGTGTACGGCCCATTTAATGAAACCACGGGTCGTATCACCCGTTCATCATCAGCGGAGGGTGTATTCACGAGCGGGGAGACAGGATGCATTGCCATCTTTTCTGCCGGGTAAGGGGCGAGCATCTCGCCGAGCTGCCCGGCATCCGGCGGGCCACCGGCAAGCCACTGCTCTTCATGAACAGGAGACAGAATCACCGGCATCCGGTTGTGGATCGGGGTCACCAGGGCATTGGGCCCGGTCGTGATGATCGTATACGTGGCGACGATCGCTCCAGCGGGATCATGCCACTCATCGTACAGACCGGCAAAGGCAAAGAGCGGCTGATCCGGCAGGTGAAGGTAGAACGGCTGCTTCCGTGCCCCCTCGTGCTTCCATTCAAAAAAGCCGCTTGCCGGCACGAGACAGCGCTTTGTTTTTACCAGGGAGGAAAACGAGGGTTTCTCCGCAAGGGACTCTGCCCGGGCATTGATGATCGGGTGCGCAGTTTTGAGATTCTTTGTCCAGTGGGGAACCAGTCCCCACTGCATTGTAAGGAGTTCCCGGCCCCCGGCTCCCTGCACGATCACCGGTTGCCGGGTACCGGGCGCGATATTGAACTTCGAGCGGGCACCAAGCATCGGGTTGAAGATGCGGAAACGGTTGCCGAGATCGTCAATGCAGATGAGGGAATACCTGCCGCACATTACACTCCACGTATCATCCCCCCGCTCATCAATCTTACGATTGCTGCCGAACACTTTCACCCCCCGCCAACCTGAGCCTTATCCCGCCCGGTGCAGCAGGGATCCGGTGCTATGCTTATCGAGCTCTCCCGAGGGATCACCCTCCACCCGGGCAGTTTCACGGCCGTGATTGCTCCTGAAAAAAAGATCCTAGCCGCGCTCAACAGCAACGCGGATCTCCAGCGGTTCCTCTTCCTCTTTGTCTGCGGCAATTATTCGCGTATCCTTTCAGGGATCAGCCGCACGTCGGGCAATTTTGAAGTCCGGCGCCCGTTTACCGCAGACCAGCTCCTATCCGTCATCCACGACGCGAGTCACACGGTAGTCTTTGTCGAGCACGACCCTACGCTCTTTGACGGGGCAGAGCGGCTGATGGACCCGATCGCATCAGCGCTCAGGCAGGCCGGCAGGGAAGCGATGGTGATCCTGTGGGCGCCGGCCAGTGACCGGTCCTTTGCCGCACTGATCCGGCAGGCAGACCGGATCATCGAGATCATCCCCGAAGGCCCTCCCCCGGACCGGTTTGGTTTTGCAAACCAGCGTTCCTGCCGGAAGGGTGGGGCGGTGCCCCGGGCACAGAAGACACTGGAGGTGTAATGGTGGGCAGGAGTTTTATGAGCGTCCGACAGGGAGTCAAGGGCCCCCTGGAACGCTGGGCCCGGGCCGCACGGGTACTCCGTAAAGAAGACCAGCCATATGGCGAGAGCGTGGCAGCGCTGGCCCGGCTCCATTCGAGCGAGGCATTCTATGGCTGCGATGAGCCGCTTGAGGCAGTGGTATTCTCGGGGCTCATGGGGATTCTCAGGCTGAAGAGAGAGAGGGGAGTGCAGAAAACACCGGCAGGCACGGTCGACCGGAACAATGAACCTGACCCGAACAAGAAACGGGAGATTGAGGAACGCAATGTGGATCCTTGACTCGGCCATCCGGAGCGGGGGGGTGGACCTGTGGCACAAGGACGGGACTGTGCAGAAATGCCATCACGAGTACGATCCGCCGTTTTATCTCCATCTTAAGGATGCGGACCTGCATCACGAGATGATCGGAGCGCTGGAGGAGCACTACCGTGCCGAGCCCTGCACGTTTACCACTATCTTTGGCGAGCGCGAAGGATACGCAGTGTATGCCGGGCGGCCGGTGGCTGAGGCGATCGAGCAGCAGACACAGTTTGCGGCACAGCTCTTCAACGTGGATGTGCGACGCGACCAGCGTTTCATGGCCGAGAACGCAATCGTCCCCTGCTGTGCCGATCCGTCCGACCGGTTCTCACCTCTCTTTGAACACGGACTGAACTGCATGGAGATCCGGATTCGCGATGACCCGGCCCGCGACCAGACCTGCTCGGATATTGAGATCGTTTGCGAACGCACCGAGCGGTTGCACGGGCAGGAAAAAACCGTGCTTGCCGATCTCTTCGGGCTCATTGCAGCGTCGGATCCGGACCTGATCCTGATGACCGATGCGGATCGCTGGATGTCAAAACTCCAGGAACGGGCCCGGGTATTGGGTCTTGAGATGCCGTTCTCCCGGAACGGGAAGTACCGCACCATGGACTCGCGCTCCTACTGGAGTTATGGCAGGGTCGAGCACAAGGAAGCAGCACTCATCCCGGACGGGAGGATCCTGATCGATACCGAACAGTCGTTCGTGTACCGTGAGGGGGGACTGGCCGGCGTCCTCATGGCCTCCCGGCTCTCGGGGCTCTCCCCCAGCCTCGCGTCCCGGTTCACCCCGGGCACGCTCATCTCCAGCTACGAGACCTATGAGGCGGTGCGAAGGGGAATTGTGGTGCCGTTCCGGAAGAGCGATGCCGAAGTCCTGCGGAAATTTTCCGCCCTCAAGACCGCGGACCGGGGCGGGATGATGTTCCAGCCGGAGCCCGGCATCTTTGCAGACGTGGATGAGATCGATTTCACCTCCATGTACCCCTCCATCATTGTGAAAGCGAACCTGTCGCCCGAGACCATCGCCCACCCGGAACGGGAACAGCGGGGTTTTCTCCCCACGGCTCTCGAACCCCTGCTGGACCTGCGGATACGGACAAAGCATCTGAAAAAGACCGACCCGGCCATTGCCGGCATCGATGCGATCCTCAAGTGGATGCTGGTCACCTGTTTCGGGTACACGGGCTACAAGAATGCAAAGTTTGGCAGGATCGAGGTACACGAGGGGATCACCGGGCGGTCGCGCGACATCCTGCTGCAGACCAAGGACATAGCCGAGGAGATGGGCTTCCGGGTCCTCCACGGGATCGTGGACTGCCTCTGGGTGCAGGGTTCTCCTGCGGCAGCATTGCAGGAGCGGGTTGACCGCGAGACCGGGATGCCAACAGAACTCGAACATTTCAGCTGGATAGTCTTCCTGCCGCTCAACGACGGGCTGGGTGCCTACAACCGCTACTATGGCAGGCTCTCCGATGGCAGCGTGAAGGTGCGGGGCATTGCCGCACGCCGGCACGACACCCCGGAATATATCCGCACTATGCAGGGCGCAATGCTTGCCGTGATGGGGAAGGCTTCAACGATCGCGGAACTTGACGGACAGTGGGATCCGGTGAACGCGATATACCGGAACGCGGTGGAGCAGCTCCCGTCCGCACCTGCGCAGGATATGGCGATAAGCCGGCGGATCAGCCGGCTCACGTATGCCCATCGCTGCATTGAGGGCGCTGCGGTGAATGCGTACCGGGAATGCGGGGTGCCGGTAGCGCCGGGCATGAAGATCCGGTACGTGGTGCGGGATGCCCGCATGTACCAGGTGGACCCGGCATGGCATGCAGACCGCTTCGATATCCCGTACTACCGGGAACTGCTGGACCGGGCATGGGCCGAGATCACGTATGCCTTCAGGGCAGGAAGGGCAGCGGGCAGAGAGCGGCAGAAAAGTCCTGCGATGCGTATGCAGCAGCGGATCTGTGCTGAGCGGCCATAATCCGGAATACACAAAAGATGTAATAGGGTCTATCACCAAGTAACCGGCAACTATGACCGATAAGCAGCTCATCTCCACCATAAAATACGTGGCCGGCACAAAACCGGCCTTTCTACTCTCGGAGATAGTGCCGTACCTTGAAAAAAAACACCCGGTTGAGAAACTGCTCACCCTCATCACCCCCCTGCTAGACGAACTGAACCTTGAGGCAAAGAAAGCAGGAACCGATTACGAGATCTCGCGGAAGGTGCCGGCAGCACCCTATACGATGAACCCGGCAGAACTGGAGAGGCAGGATGCTTTTTTTGCAACGCGCCGTCTTCCCCCGGCACTCGAAACAGCAATCGAGCAGTACATTCCCAGGAAAGTGGGAAAGGAACTGGCCGACCCCGCGATCCTCGAACGGCTCCGCAGGGCAATTGTTGCCCAGAAGTCGGATTACTGGAAGCCGACACACCAGCGATCGCTGCAGTACACCAAGGCGTACCATGTGCTGGGGTACCTTGCGTACCATTTCCCGGTCTACTATGTGCAGACCCAGCACCTGCTCGCCATGCTTGCCAGAGACGGTCTGCTCAAGAACTCAATGACCATACTGGATGCCGGTACCGGGCCGGGAGTCGTGCCACTCGCGATTGCAGATTTCTATTCCCGGCTGGATGGCGCAGCAGCAACGGTGTACTCGGTGGAGCGCTCGGAGGAGCACATCGAGGCATTCATGTACCTGCGGGAGCAGTGCACGCAGAAAGGAGATAAGGTCAGTATCAAGCCCCCGCTAAAGGCGGATCTCACCACCCTTGACCCGGCAAAGATCCCGCAGCAGATCGACCTGATGGTCTTTTCCAATGTGCTCAACGAGATCAGCGATGTCTCGATGGACCAGCGGGCAGATCTCGTCATGAAACTGGCCGGGCGGCTTGCACCGGATGGCACGATCCTCATCATCGAGCCTGCTGAAGAGGCCAATTCCTCGCAGCTGCGGCTCCTGTCGCTGGCACTCAAGAAGCGGGGCCTCACGATTCACAGCCCGTGTTCCTTTATCTGGGGCACGAACTGCACACCCGACCGGTGCTGGAGTTTTGCCACCAACCGGAACATCCAGCCCACCCGGCTCATGGGGGTACTGGCATCAGGTGAAGAGCCGTTCCGTTACTTGAACATCGATATCAAGTACACGTACGTGGTGCTCAGGAAGGACGCGAAAGTCCGGGACTCATACCGGGTTCCCATGGGTTCGCGTGTCCTGCGGTTGTCCCAGATCCGCCGCCATGTGGAAAAGCGGATCAATCTCATTGCCGCCAAGATGTCAGGCAATCTCGGGGATGCCAAGACATTGGTCTTCAAGCTCTGCGATGGCACGGCTGACGTACCGGTATATGCGGTGGTGCCGGCCTATCACGTCACTCCGGAGAATGAGGCGCTCGTCTCGGCACCGTACGGGACAATTCTCGAGATCGAGAGCGTGCTTGTGCGGCACAACCCGAAGCATGATGCGTACAATGTGCTGGTGAGCCGGAATACGGCGATCCAGAAACCCGGCACTACAAAAGAATGAGAATCTGCACGCATCACCCATTCTTACTACCGGTTTACAGCAGAGTGCATTCATTCGTTACCATGACACAAGGGACGGTCCGGACTTAATCCCCCCTTCATATCAGCCGGCCTGGTTGCCACAGATACCGTAAATGTGTTGTAAAAGGGGAATATTTTTTCAAAAATCCGAATTGGTTTTATAGTTCTGACTTATAGTAACATGTAGTGCTATGGACAACCTCAACCTGAACAGCGATGAAAAAATAATCCAGACAACACAGACGATCATTATCGATGGCGTCAGGCATGAAGTTGTACTTACCGACCTGCGTATCATCCTTGTTAAAAGCGAAACCGGTGAGATCCATGAAACAATCCCCTATACTGATGTTATCCTCGCAATTCCGGGAGCAAATAAATTACGCGAACCGGTCATAACAATAAGTTTCAATTCGCCCGAAGGGGAGAAACGGACGCTGGATCTCATTTTCATCCGTCACAAAGACAGCCAGAATCTCAAGGAGATCGAGAGATGCCTGGTACTTCTCAAACAGCACAATGTTCCCGTTGAGGGAAAAAACCCGGGAACTGATGAGGTTCACCGGGATCAGGACAGGAAGGAAAATAACGGTGTGCCGGTAGTCAGTGAGAAGATCAGCCGTCCCGCGGTACCGGAATGGTCGTTTACCAGTACATTACACATGGTCAAAAAATCCTCGAAAGAGGAGGGCCCCGAACGCTCACCACTCGTCCTTATCATTGCAGTAGTCCTCATTATTGCCATGGTTGCGGGGGGAGTGTTTGTCGCGGGACATGTGATGAAGACAAAAAATGCTCCGGTCAACCAAAGCACAATAGTGGCAGAGATCACGACTACCTCAGTGCCATCCCCCGCGCTAACACCGGCACCCGAATATCAGGCTGCCTCAGGCACGGAATCATCTGCACCCCCGGTTACGGTTCCCACCAACGGGATCTGGGCAAAGATCTCCTACCCGGGGAATTTTACCGGGTATATCGGTGCAAAGGGCAGGCTGATCGAGGTCAACAGTTCCGGAACCCGGTTCTACCAGTTACCCGTCAATGATGCAATGATCGAGGGCTCTATCGAGAAGCAGGACGGTTCGTCCGATAAGATTGAAGTCGGAATCTATAACGGGGGAGTACTGGTCTCAGCGATTGAGACACGAAAACCATGGGGTTTGATTGACATTCATATTCCGGTAGGCCCCGCCACCGGGGGAATGGTAATTCCAACTCCGGTACCGGAGATCCAGGTCTCCCCGTATGCATCCCTTCCCCCGGCTAAGATTCCCCCCACCGGAGTATGGGTCAGGGTATTCTACCCGGGGAATTATATCGGGTCTATAAGTGCAAACGGGCAGATGATGGCAGTTAACAGCACGGGGGACCAGTTCTACCAGCTCTCTCTCGCGAACGGGCTGATCGATGGTTCGATCGAGAAGCAGGATGGTTCCGTGAAAAACCTGATAATCGAAGTGTATAAGGATGGGGCGCTGATCTCCCGGAGTTACACATCTACACCACAGGGTCTGGTGGAGATGCATACAAAGGTGTAGGCCGGTAAACTATTTTTCCGGACAAACACTCCGGTTTCAATAGATTCTGATCATTTAGCACATGAGCATCATTTTGCCCCCTATTCCCATGTTTACTTAATTTTGACCCTTATTTGAGCTTAAAATGACCTTCTTTTCGATCGAAAACTCCGGGAGTATTTGCATAAACGGGGGGAGGGAAGGAATCGCAAAATCAACATCGGGGTCGTACGTGAGAACTCATTAGTTTTATCCTTAAAACAGGCCTTCATTTCACTTTTCACGGCATTCAGCCCATCCGTCAAACGATCGCCAATCCAAAAGGCTCCAATAAGGATCATTTAAGAGGTCATTTTATATCGAATTTTAGTAAACAGGGCGATTTAATAGGGAATTTTTTAAAGATTGGATCTAAATTCACCATTTTTCGCATATAATTCGGAAAATGATCGTCCATACCTCCCCAAAAACCATACCTCTCCGACGGAGATGTGCGTTGTGCAGAGGGCAGGTCTCCCCGGGTCCCGTGTCGGAATGATCTATCAGGGAAACTGGCTGATCCTTATACCCGGGAGATGAGGTATTCCGGGCGCAGTAAGGGCTCCGATTGCCAATTTCCTGATCCCGGTTTCGGATTTTTGCGGGAGAAGTGTCCACCGCTCTGAAAAATACTGTTTAAATCGATTATTTCTCGAAAATAACCTGTTTAATCGGGATTTTCCCCTGCTCTTTAGCGGGCTTTTAACCGGCATCATATTCTGACACATATTTCAGGAGGTTTTTGGACAGAAAAGGCCTGCAAAAGCCCCTGGTTGCCAATTATTGCGATCACGTCGGAGAAATGGGGGGTTTGGAGGGTGTTTATGGGTAGTTGTGAGGATTTTGTTTAGTGGGGGGTTTGTGTGTACGGATCTTTCAAAAATATTTTGAGATCGGAAACGTGGATCGTGTACTGGCAGAATCATTTTAACCAGACCATGATTCAAATTTTTCACGTAAACCCTGGTTGAAAAAATTTCATCGCGTTCGTGATCGTGATTTAAAACCGAAACCGGAACCGGAACAATCGAATCTTGATCTAAATTTTTCAAACAGAGCCTTATTGGAAATGTTTTGACCAGACTTTGATTCAAAATTTTTCATCAAGCTTTGATTTGGAATTTTCAACCGGACCTTGATTGAAAACTTCCGGGCAGACTTCGATTGAAAAATTTTCACCGGATCCTGATCATAAATAAGAGAGATGCAAATATAGTTCCGACGGTAAATTCAAAACAGATTAGGGTTCTTTTTTTCAGGTTAACCCGGGTTTAAATATTTTAACCAGACATTGATTCCAAAATTTTCGTCAGACTTCGATTTTCAATTTTCAACCGGATCTCGATTGAAAAATTCCGGGCAGACTTTGATTGTGATTTTTTAGTCAAACCCTGATTCAAAAATTCTCATCGCGATCGTGATCGTGATGGTAAACCTGATCCGGATCGATCGAACCTTGAATTTAATTATTCAAACGGAGCCTGATGGGAAATGATTAACCAGACTTTGGTTTAAAAAAAAATTACAGGGGGATTCCGGTTACAACAATATCATCAAAATAACCGTAATCTTTATCCCCGCCATTGATTTCAAACAGCAGCTTAAAGTTTGAATTATTGTCCGCAGTCGCCGGGAGATCTATCGTGAAGGGGTACAGGGTACTGGTATCCTGCCCATCGGATAAAGTACCCAATGTGGTCCAGGATGCTCCGTTATACCACATGGCATCAACGCCATCCTTCTTTTCCAGGCTGTCTGCCCCCATGACAAATGAGACGGATATGTTGGAATAGCCGGTAGTGGGGATGGTTCTTGATATCTCTCCGGTTTTTACTGCCTGAAGACTGTAGGATCCATCTTTCGGCGAATTTTTCCAGATATTGACGGTACCCGATTTGGTCCACCCGGATAATACTCCGGTTTCAAAGTTATCTGAAAATATAGTTTTCTTCACTCCGATATATTTTGTTTTGATAAGGGTATTGCTCCCCCCTGCATTAGTTGCCGTTAACGAGACCGTATATTTTCCGGCAGCCGTATAGGTATGGCTTGGACTCTGGGCAGTTGAGGGCGCAGAAGAGTCTCCAAAATTCCATGACCACGAAGTCGGTGTGTTGGTTGAAGTATCCATAAAGGCTACGGTAAGGGGAACCATGCCGGTCAGGGGGGCCCCGGTGAAAGCGGCAACAGGGGGGAGTGGTGGCGGACTGATCTGGTAGTCGGTTGCCCCGCCCCAGTATTCGATATGCCCTGCGTAACAGTTGAAGTGCATGGAAGCAGTAGAACTTGACGGGTACAAACTGAACACCTGTATCCGCGACGCATTTGTCGGATACCAGTCAATCAGCAGGTTCCCGTCAACCCTGAAGCGGGTTCCGGCATTAAAAGCGGGTACATCGATGCCGAGGGTTGAGACGATCTTATCATAACTGCTGATATAAATGCCGGAGATGGTCCCCACCCCGCGATCAACACCGTTGATATACAAGTGGACATTGCTGAAGGAAAAGGTGGTGAGTTGTGTTGTGGCATCAATTTTCCCGATGCTGTCCGTTGTGAGGACTAACCGGACCGTGTCATTTCTTACCAGGTCGTAGCGGGTTGATCCCAGAGTGACATACGACCAGTCTCCGGTATTCCGGAACTCGAAATATCCTCCGGATTTCAGGAAACCGGACTTTTCTGCATTCA
The DNA here is from genome assembly GCA_025358115.1 of Methanomicrobiales archaeon. Taxonomy (GTDB): domain Archaea; phylum Halobacteriota; class Methanomicrobia; order Methanomicrobiales; family Methanospirillaceae; genus Methanoregula. Next base: position 16,495 of record JANYKQ010000036.1, read on the forward strand.
GGTAAATTTCTTTCCTTGTAATCGGGGGTAAACTGACCGTGATGGTCTGCATTGCACTGCTGCTGCCGGCACTGTTCTGAACCGTTAATGTGACCGTATAGGTTCCGGCAGTAGTATAGGTATGGACTGGATTTTGCTCGGAAGATGCAGTTCCATCCCCAAAGGTCCATGCCCAGGGGGTCGGGGTTGTTGGAGCGAAGATGGAGGTATCGGTGAACTGCACTGCCTGCGGTGCGGTTCCTGACGTCACATTGGGTGAGAAGGATGCAACCGGTGGAAGAACAGGGGTGGCTGTTGCGGTTGGCGTTGCTGTAGGAGTAGCGGTTGCAGGAGATGTAACCGGAGTCGGTGTGGGGGTCATCGTTCCCAGATACTTCGTAGTCAGAAGCTGCTGTCGTGTTCCTCTGTAGACAACATCCACCTGGTTGGGAAAATTCGTTTGATCAGAGCAATCAACCGTAAGTATCTCTCCAATTGACCAGCTGTCACCACAACCCGTACAAGTGTATGAATGAGGCATGCTATTAACGAGAACAAAAAGCTCGCTCATGATAACGGGATCGCCACCATCATGGGAAATTTCTATAATTTTACTCTGGTTGGTGATGCTGATGGCAATGGCTGGTAACTTCTGCGGTGCCGGCTGTGAAAACCATCCAACCGCAATAATTGCAATCACAACTACGAGAAGAGATACGAGCACCAGGGCTCCTATCATTTCTGCGGCTGCTTTTTCGTTCAAGGGTGTGGGTTTCATATGACGTTCCATCACGGCATTGCCTGTTCAGTCAATAGGGTTTTGATTTTTGCATGTATGCGTATGCCCGGGAGATAATTATGGATAGGAATACACAAATATACAATCGATTGTCGGATTAGGTAATAAATTCAGTGATGGTTCCCGAATGTTTCCAAAATAGTTGAATACCGTAATCCGGTTCTGTTTTTTGATTTTGAACAAATATCACTTCTTATTTAATTCATCGAGAACTCGGAAAACTTTTCCATTTGAATAATTTATTTTGAAATGGAGGTCTTTCGACAAAAATGTAAGAATTTTTTTTCTCTCAACTTGCACAATAAATAATCAACCTGAATTATGCAATAAACCCTGAACAGGCTCTCACAATCCATGGAAAAAAAGGGTGTTTAACTATGCAATTGAGAACTTAAACCCCAAGTTGCCGCCGGATACCATCAATCCAGATCCCCCCATCTGCAACGCCAACAAAATATATCGGAGCTGAATTTTTATCAGACTGAATTAAAAACAATCCAACAGACAGAGGACGAATTTTCCTGAATTCAATATTCTGATCATTTTGACCATTAATATATTGAGTTGAATTTACAGTTAAAGCAGTATTTGCTCCCTGACCTCCAGGAGAGGGACATAGTATCGCAAGATCAGAGTTCAGATTGGAATAATCCGAAATCCAAGTATGAGCAATATCTTGTGTACTGTAACCGTTTCCAGAAAAATATTTAGTGCCATTAGCAAAAGTGATATTTAAATCAACATTATCTCCAGTTAATTCCCAAATTTGTGGGGCTAAACCAAATGTTCTGAAATTGGCTGAATTCGAACTAAATTTGATACTGATTATATCATTTTGACTTAACTTTATAACAACCGGATGAATTTTGTTAATAGTAATCGAGGATTTTGAAGTTGCATCCATTATCTTTATGGAAAATATCTGCCCTTCCGATAAACTACATTTGTCAGCCCGGTAATAATTTATGGAATTTTGAGAGACATTTTTCATAAACATATTGAGAACAGCGTCCGGGGCTACAAAAAAGTAGCATGAAGGATCAGTAAAATTGATAGCTGCGCATGAGACCAAATCTTGGGTAGGGGTTGTTCCTGATACCGGAGCACCACTTGAGCTGATGCTGTTTTGCAATGTTGCGTTACTTGAAGAAGCAGAACGGAGAAGGACTGCCCCGCTCCCTGTTGCGTTATAGATGATCGCTATATTATGTGCACCTGAAGGGACATTGTCAAGAACGAGATTTTTTCCCACAGACCATTCGGTGCCTTTATCCGAGATGGTATAATCATTCCGTGTATCATTGTCAACCAGGACGGAAAAGGTTCCCTTTGTGAGAGTGTCCCCACCGTTATGATACAGGTACAGGTGGTTGGAATTGTCACTCCCAGCCATGAAATTAATATTGGGTATTTTCTCGGGGGTCTGTTGTGAGAACAATATGACACCAATGATCGCCGCAGCTGCAACCACAATGGTGATCATCAGGATCCCTCCGATGAGCTCTGATACACCGGAAGAAGGATCAGAGACAGTGAATTGTTGGTTTTTTATCTTCATGGGTATCGCACCTTCTTATAAATCAGGTCAGTCCGGATGCAATGTTGTTAAAGGTAACAGCATATTCCGCTGGATGAAGTGTCAGCCATACATCCGGATTCGTTTCGTCATTATAGGGGCCGGTAACTCTGATATACGCGATTGCCTGTTTCGCGTCAGGGGTACTATTTCCAGCTACATACCAGGACGTATTGGTAATTCCCCCATTATTCACTGCATCGATAAATGTCGCCTTCCACATCTGTGCAGTATTATAATCCTGGACTTTTACACTGATATTCACCCAGTATTTCTTTTCCGGGCCTAACTGCGGGGAGAGTGTTTTTAACCGGGAGTCAACCCGGACCGGGCCATTTCCGGCAATACTCGCCCCTCCGTCAAGCGTGATGGGGGCAATTACGACAGTGGCGGTAAAATCATTCATCGATGCAGCACCTTTTGAGGAGTTTAAGAGAGAGATTGGCGGTGAGATCCGGGTTGTTGATCCGTAATCCTGTGCAAGAAAAACCCCACCTGTCTGGTAATAGTATCGCTGCTGAAGCCAGTAGTAATTCTGGGATTGATATTCAAGAATACCCATGGAATTATTCACATTCATATTTGTAGAACCACCGAGACTGGAGATATTCATGGTATCTCCGTTGTTCTTAACCGAGAGGGTCGCAGATGAGGCAATGGGTTTTAACATCGGTAAAAACAATCCGCTCGCTTCAGTATTTCCACCGCCGGTACCAAGATTGAACGATGTCGAAAGAGTCACTCCATCCTGGCTCCAGGCAGCCCCGCTTGGGCTGTTTACCCACAACGAGTCCAGGCTTATCTTGTAATCCGTGAACCGATCCCTGACTGCATTCATCTGGGTAATCTCGTCTTCCCGGCCGGTAACCGGCACCACGTACATCATCCACAGGGCTATCGCCGTAACAAGAACGCCAAGAATGAGAATAAAACCAATAACCTCGGATAAAGCCCACTCATTATTTTGCCGGGAACACCAGATTTTTTCTGCCATTTTCCTACTGATTCGTTTGGTAATGCCTTCTATAAATGTTGTTCGTCAGAACCTTTATCCGGGCAGATCATAAAAAGCGGAGGATAAACATCATTCAGACTATGGAATCATTTAAAGGAAATGCAAAACACATGCCCCGGTCATTCTCAAACTTACTCAGAAGAGTTTTGTGCTTTGCTCTCAAAAAAGTATAAAGAAATCTCTTTCCCTCCAACCGGATTCCATAAAACCATGACACTCTCACAAGGCTGCATACTCTGTCACCAGGGCGCTAAGATGGTCCTCTTTGTTACGGGCCGGTGCCACCGCACCTGCTGGTACTGCCCGCTCTCTTCCGAGCGGAAGGGGACCGATACGGTATTTGCAAACGAGCACCCGGTAGATATCCCTGCCCAGATCGTCGAAGTGGCGGAGAGCATGAGTGCGCTGGGCACCGGCATCACCGGGGGAGAACCGCTGCTCGTGCTGGACAAGGTGACCACATATTGCCAGCTGCTCAAAGCACACTTCGGCCCGGAACACCAGATCCACCTGTATACCGCAAAGGCTCCGACAGACGCAGAACTTGCAGAGATGCGGGGGCTGGTCGATGAGATCCGGCTCCATCCTCCGCACGAATGCTGGGAGAAGGTTCTCGATTCAGATTTTATCCGGTCCGCAAAACGGGCAAAAGAGATGGGCTTTGATATCGGCATCGAAGTTCCGGCACTGCCCGGGCTTGAACACCTCATCCCCGCACTGCCGTACCTTGACTTCCTCAACATCAATGAACTGGAGTGGGGGGAGTCAAACGCGTACCAGATGCGGGAGCGGGGGTACGAGCTCGCTGATGAACTGCACAACGCGATAGAGGGGGCAAAAGGCTGGGCGGAAGAACTCTGCCGGCACGACAAGGTGCACTGGTGCTCATCAGGATTCAAGGACTCGGTGCAGCTGCGGGAACGGTTAAAGCGGATCGCACAGAATACCGCCCGTCCCTTTGACGAGATAACCGATGACGGGACCATCGTGTACGGTGTCATAAACCTGTCAGAAACCGAAAAGAATGCCTGTCTTGTGCTCTGCCAGGAGAAGTGCGAACCGGACAGCTACGAAGACTGCGGGGACCATATCGAGATGGCCTGGTGGCTGCTCACAAAATTTGCCGAAGAGATGAAAGGCGAGAAGTTCGTTATCGAGCGATATCCCAACAATGGCATGATAGTCGAGATGACCCCGTTATGATCCTCCGCACCCTGATCGATCCCCTGTACGAGCGCTTTCTCAAAATACAGTGCCGGCATGTGCCCAACCATATCGCCATTATCCAGGATGGGAACAGGCGCTATGCAAAACTGCTGGGTATGGATACCGCAAGCGGACACCGGGCAGGAGCGGACAAGACAGAGGAGATGCTTGACTGGGCCCACGATCTTGGAATCGGTCATATCACTCTCTATACGTTCTCAACCGAGAACTTTACAAGGAAGCAGGATGAGGTAAGTCATCTGTTCGCCCTGTTCAAGGAAAAATTTGTCAGTGTGCTTTCCGATGAACGGGTGAAAAAATATAAGATCCGCGTTCAGATGGTTGGAGATCGTTCCCTGCTTCCTGATGACCTTATGGCGGCAATCAATGCTGCTGAAGGGGCGACAAAAGATCATTCCGGGTTTCACCTCAATATCGCGCTGGCCTATGGCGGGAGAAACGAGATCGTCCTGGCCGCCCGCGAGATCCTCGCAGAAGTAGAAAAAAACGGGATCAATCCGGATACCATCGATGTCCATACCGTAGAACAGCACCTTCATGCGGGTAGAGGGATTCCTCCGGTCGACCTGATCATAAGGACCGGTAATGAATACCGGACCTCAAATTTCCTGCCATGGCTTGCAAACGGCCATGAATCAGCAGTCTATTTCTGTGCCCCGTTCTGGCCACTGTTCAGGAAGATCGACCTTCTGCGTGCCATCCGAATCTACGACCAGCGGATCTCGGCAAAGAACGGACTCTGAACCTTTTTTTTTTGATATTTTGAATCTGGTACATAACACAAATACCCGGATTGTAACATGAGTGCCGGAGCATACACCCGCTGGAAAATAAAAAGAATGTTTCTGTCCACAAATGGCAGACCGCTGCCGGAAAAAATTTCTTTTAACCCCGGGAAAAGGGGATACAACACCGGGATCGGGAAGCATTGCGGGTTTTTGTCCCAAGGGGCATGAAATAGTTCTCCTGCAAAGAATTGTGCTGTAAATTAATGTAGTACCTCTTCTTTAATATCCAGTAAATGTCTGAGGTTCTGCAGATAGCCCGGAAAAAACGGGATGACATAGATATCGTGTGCATGTCCGGCAGGCTTGATGCCAACACGGCTCTCGATGCAGAGGAGATCCTCAAACAGTGGATCGCTGACGGTGCGGTCCGGATTGTTCTCAATCTAAAAAACCTGGATTATCTCAGCAGTTCAGGTCTTCGCATACTGATCTCAGCTATGAGGGGAGTGAAAAAAAAGCAGGGAGATATGAAACTGGCCTGCCTTAAACCTTCGGTAAAAGAGATCGTCCACATGGCAGGATTTGACCGGCTGTTCTCATTGTATGAGACAGAGGATGAGGCGGTTGAGGGATTCACGTGCATTGCCCTTGATGAAAAAGAGAGGCGTGTCCTTGATACAATCGCTTCAACGCTGGATATCGATGAAGACAGGAGGCGAACTGAAGGAAGCCTGCAACAATCGGAGAACCTGTACCGGGCCATATTTGAAAATTCAGGCACGGCAATGGCAATCGTAGACGATGACCTGACAATTTTTCTGGCAAATACAGAATTTGAAAAGATGGTGGGTCACACAAATAAGGAATTATCAGAAGTTGCCAGCCTTCTGTCCTTTGTTGTCAGGAATGACCTGGGAATAGTTGCGGAATTCCATGATCTGGTCAGAAAGAACTTGGACAGGACCCCAAAACATTACGAGTTCCGGCTCAAGGACAGGGAGGGGAACATCAAAAATGTGTACGTGATTCTCGATATTATCCCTGATACCCCGCGAAGGGTGTATTCACTCCTTGACATAACGGAACTGCGAAAGATCGAAGAAGACCTCCGGCATGAACTGATACGAAAACGGGAATTTATCATCCTTGCGGCCCATGAACTGCGTACTCCCCTTCAACCGGTCATGGGATATCTCAACCTGGTTCTTGAAGATCCGGATTCGTACGGCCTGAATGCTGATGCAAAAACAATTCTTGGCAAATGCTCAAAAAATGTTGATCTCATGCGGGATATCATTGAACATATGATCAAATTGAGCGGTCTGGGTTACGGACCGGAACAGATGCTGCCCCGGTTCAAGCCCCAGTACCGGGAGATCTCTCCGCGGGAACTGCTGATCTCGTATATCACCGTGCTCCGGTGTTCCAGTGATATTGCCGTTGAGATCAGGATCCGGGACGAACTGAAACTTATCACCGACAGTGAATACTTTTACCTGATCATCCAGAGCCTGATGTTTACTATAATCCGGTATTCCAAATCCCCGGCCAGGATCGATATCTCTCATCACGGCGATGAATTAAACAATTATTTCACTATCAGAAACAGCAGTGCAGTCATTCCGCAGGAGATTATACCGAATCTGTTCAAGCCATACTGTGTAGGTGATGAATCAAAGCTGCTGGAAAAATCCGGATTCATCGGGCTGAGCCTTCCGGTTGCAAAACAGATGGCAGAGATGTTAAACGGGGATATTACCGTAACCAGTAATCCGGATACGGGAACCGAGTTCAAGCTTATATTGCCCAGATCGGATACACCGGGCTAACCCATTTTTACCATATTTTTTTTAAATCAGCACAGGAAATCATGGGCAATCGCATGACAATGAGAACCCGGGGCCACAAAAACCCTTTTTCTTACGGGAGATTTATCCATGGTTCACATTCAATTGCACCGAGACCTGAACGGTTTCGGCTTGAACGGGCAGCTGAGGGATACTCGAAAAACGAATGTTCTTTTTTTTAAGGGCCGGATCATGTACTATATTTCCCTGTGCAGACAGATCAACCATGTGACAGCTCATGACGGGAAAAAAAGTGACTGATATCGCCTGGCGTCATACGTCTGTTGTTGTACGGGCAGATATCTTTTCAAAGGCGTACGAACAGGGCATTGATATCTCCGATGTGTGCAACAAGGCCCTTGCCGATCTGCTTGGGGTGGATTACCGCCAGCAGAAACTCGATAACGTACCGGTAACCCGGCCCGTTATCATAGCACAGAATGGCCCGCATGCAGAAGAAAAGGAGCACACACCAGCAGTTCATCCATCCGGTCACTCCCCGGTTATCAATGCTGATGACCCCGCTGCAAGCCTTACGGTAAGGAGCGCAAAACGGCAGCCAAAAGCCCAGTCCCCCAAAAAAACAATGGAACCCATTACCATCCCGCAACCGAAAAAAGAGGTTCCAGCCCTGGTACAGGCAGTGAACACTGTTCCCGAAGGGAAAGCCCAAAAACCCACGACCGGAAAGACACAGAAAAATGAAGGGCTGAAAAAATTTGTTGCGTCAAAGATCACCCGCAGCGATGCCGTTGATGCTGTGGTCTCCAAGGACGATATGTACCAGGCATTTACCCGGTTCAGTACCGAACACAAATACACACCCGTACCGGATCGAAAGGCATTCACCCTGGCTTTAAAAAATAAATTTGCCTTTTTTGACAAGACAATAAACGGTATACCCAGCTGGGTGAATGTCCGGTTGCACTAACCGTTTTTTGTGGTGCAGAATGATCCTAGAAATTTTCTGACCCTCTTGAGGACTCCTTCTTTAAAAAAATCCTAAGCGGGCATACTCGCGTTATGCGACAGCCCGCTTGAGGAGCAGATCATTGCAGGGTGAAGAAAACCGGGAGAAACCGGTTTTATTTCCCGAAACGGCGTATCCGCGACTGGTAGTCCCGCAGGATACGCAGAAAATCCACTTTCCGGAAATATTTCCAGTTCACATCGGAAAAGAAGAGCTCTGAATAGACCGATTGCCAGATGAGGAAATCGGTGAGATGATCCCCCCCGCTCTTGATCACAACATCCGGCGTATATTTGAACGTAAGGTAGGATTCAAGGAATTTTTCATCCACATCTTCGGGAGGGATGCGAGCCTCGGCCATTCTTCGGATGCAGGCTGCGATCTCTTCCCTGCCGCTCTTTCCTACCGCTACTACAATATCCATTCCCTCACCGATCTCTTCTTCTTTGTCTCCGATGTGAAGAATCAGGTGGGCAATAGTGCCGATCTTACGGATCTCCGATAAGCATTTTTCCATATCCTGAGGAGAGGGAGTAGCAATATGGAATGTAAGACCACGAATTACCGGAGGGACTGATGCATTCAGCTTAGAGACATATGCAGAGATCTCGATACACCATGCGGTAGTCTGGAAAAGTTTCCCGGGAGCATCGGCCATATCCTGCCCGCTGATCATGAAACAGACCTGTCCCGGCAGTTCCGCAATCTGCCGTTTGAGCATCTGTTCATAAAGCCAGTATATCATGTTCTGACCATTATTGGACTCTCAAAGGTAAAGAGACTTGAGGGTAGCACGGTAGCATAACCACAGGGATACCCGCTCTTCCTCAACCCAAATCAATAAAGTCAGATGGCACACAGATATGAAAAGAGATTATCATGCTGCCTTCCCAGCGGGAAGATTATCTGGAATCAATCCAGATCTTCTCAGAAAAAAATGCCCATTTTCCCCGCTATGAAGAACTTGCCAAATCCATTTCAAAACCCGAGACAGTTGTTCGCTCTGATATGACAGAGCTGGTATCCAGCGGGGATGTGATTGTATCTGCTGAAGGAGTGATCTCCCTGACCGAGAAAGGAAAACAGACCGGGACCTGTGTCATGAAAAAACATGAGACCCTGCAATGTTTTCTCTCTGAAATTCTCGGGATGGATACATCCTCAGCATCCCATGAGGCATGCACACTTGAACACACTGTATCCGACGAGACTATAGACCGGCTGGGAAAGCTGATAGTAACCCACGATAGCCGGAGGCACCAGGGAAAGGGAAAACCCCATAAAACAGCCGGTGATAGTCTTCGCAGGACAGGAACGGATGAGTTCTGCCAGTCACCCAGCATCTCGGATTTTTCTGAGGGGGAAGAGGTCATCATCCAGTGTATCCATGGCAGGGCATGTGCCCAGCGCCTTCTCGATCTCGGCCTTGTGCCCGGTGAACGTGCCACGATCCGGAGAAAATTATCCAATGGTGCGCTTGTCGTGCAGGTCAAGGGATGCGATGTGGCAGTGAGCCCGGAGATCGCTTCTGCAATCGGAGTGGAGCGCTTGCCATGAAAATTGCTCTCCTGGGAAATCCG
>JANYKQ010000092.1 GCA_025358115.1 Methanomicrobiales archaeon
CACCGGAAATAGGATTTCAACAGAGCCAATTTTTTTATTTACCCGCGTGTCTTCCGGCCGTCCCCGTGCAGGAACTCCCCCGCCACCTGCCGGCACAACAGGTTGCTCTCTGCAAGGTACCGTTCCGTATCGCGCCTGATCTTCTCCCTGAGGAACATTTTTTCACCCTTAGTCCAGTCCCGGATCAGATCCCCGGTCATCTCGAGGTGGAACTGGAGCCCGAGTGCCGACCCGAGCCGGAAACCCTGGTGCGGTACTGTGTCGCCCCGGCACTGGAGCTTTGCTCTCACGGGTAAGTGGAATGTCTCACCATGCATCTGGAAGACGCGGAAGGTTTCGGGGAATGATGCAAATACCCCGGTGGAATCAGCCGTTGTGCTGACCGGGTACCACCCGGTCTCGTTCACGAACCGGTACACGGTGGCCCCGTGGGCTGACGCTATCAGCTGGGCCCCCAGGCAGAGCCCAAGCACCGGGACGTGCTTCTTCACTGCCCTCCGGATGAGTACCTTCTCCTCTTTGAGCCACGGGAGTTCCTGCTCATCGTTTACACTCATAGGCCCGCCCAGGAAGACGAGGTGCGTGGCGTCACTCAAGTTGACCGGATCTCCTTCCCAGAGCCGGGCGTATTCGAACGGGATCTTCTTTTCAGAAAAGATCTGTTCAAAATGGCCGAGTGGTTCTGAGGGGGTGTGCTGGAAGGCTTTGACCCGGATTGGATGTTCCTGTTCTCCCGTCATGGTTTGTCCTTGATCACTATCTTTAATGCGGGATATTTCGGGTTTGTGGTCTTTTCCTCCAACTAAAAAGCGTATATATGTTAGGGAATAACGACCGGATAGGCATCCGGCTCGGGCGATTCCCCCGCTTTAGGGAAACAAGAATCTCCTGAATCCGGCCCGACGCAGAAAGTTTCACGGAGGTTTTTCCATACACCCGAACAAACCGTTCACCAAAAATACCAAAGGGCCTAAACCCGCAGCACCCGCCCGGGTGCCGGGCACCGGTACGGTATCAGGAATTTCCGGTATCGCAGATGAACCATTTTTCATAAATCCGCGAACGAATCGTCACGCCCAGAAGAAAAAGTCAGGAGCCCCCGTATGACCCGCGGCCGCAGGTCCGAAAAGACGCTGAAGCGGGCGCTGGATATTGCAGAGAACAGGGGAACGGTCCAGCAGTACCTGCATGGTCCCGGTATGATCTGCAATTTTACGATCATCATTCCGGGTTGTATGGCGCAGGTCCGGATCAAACGGGTTGCCCATCTCCGCTGCTCGCTGCAATGGCTGGAGCGCGAAGCGGCAGAAGAGCTCGCGGGACTCCGGCTCATCGCGTCGTCCGGTGAAATCTCTCGCGAACTCTGGATCTGTGCACCGCACAGCAGTTTCCGGTTTTTACGGATCTGCGATACATCGCTTGCGGAGCTCGATCGCGATGGCCGGCCCCTCCCGGCCAAGTCGCCGGTACCGGTGCCCGGGCCCGCCAGGGCTGTTGCAAAGAAAGTACCGGCAGCCGCAGCGCAACCGGGAGCCGATCCGGGAACCGGCCTTCCTGCACCCCGGGCAGTCACGGAAACAGCATCTCCGTCGGAGAACCCCTCCCCCGGGGACCCTGGGGAAGGGTAAGGACCCCATTTTCAAACTGGCCTTATTTTGGCAAACGGGGTTCGTATGGGGCGATTTCCCAAACCCCAAAATGTTGGTGCACCAAAACAGTCGATAATTCGCATGAAACCAGTCACTAATTCGGGCAATTTTACCGGGTTTTGTCCTTTTTTAACGTCGGAGAATCCTCTTTTTAAAAAGTCAACAATTAGGCTCAATTGGCTGGCAAATCTGCCTGAAACCCAGGGGAGTTTATTGATGAAAAATGAAGGTGGGGTTTTGGATCCGGGGATCTGATAAATTTTAGGAATCTTATTCATTCTCTCTTCACGCTCTGGCCGAACTTAAAACCATCATTGAAGAGATCAATACTGCCCGGCTCGAACAGGAGAAACGCAATATCCCGATCGAAGAATTCTCTATCTTCTGGCTTCTCAACAAAACCAGCATCAGCGATCCGGAAACAAAAGCCCATGAGATGAAGATTATCCTGAACCACTATCCCCACTGGAGAACCAGCGAGCAGCAGGCCCGTGATGTGAAACAGGAACTATACACGGTCATCCTGCAATCCGGAACCCGCGACATCAAAGAGATCAAAAAGATCGTTGACCAGATCATGAGCGTTCTCAAACGGGCAGTCACATGATCTCACCGGAATTCTTTAAGCGTTCGGTTGGGGAGTGGGCGGAAACCTGCAAGGTTGAAATCAAAGAAATTCACCTGCGGAAAATGAAGTACAAGCTGGCGAGTTGTTCAAGCAGGGGCCGGTTAACCTTTGACCCGGCAATTTTACGACAACCCAGAAACGAGCGGAAAAAAATTATAGTTCATGAACTGCTTCACCTCAAATATCCTAATCATGGCAAGATGTTCCGGGCTCTTCTGAATGCATACACCGCTGATGCAATGGAAAATGAGTGAGTCTCATTCTTTGTAAACACTAAACACGGCCCGGTTTTTTCGGCACCGCGTTTAAAAAAAAAGGATTTACTGGTTTCCAAGCGGCGACTCATTCATGCCGAGGAAATAGAGAGCGTTCTCCCCGTACTGGACAGGTGCGTAATGGGAGCCGACATGCGGGAGACCCTTGAACCGCACGAGCCACGAGCCGTTGATCTGCCCGGCCATCCGGACCGAGACCGGGTCGGGAGTCAGCACATCACTAGTGCCTACCACGAGCATGACATCCTTGTGGATTCCGGAAAGGCCATCCCAGCTCCCGTTCCAGGCAAGATTTGCCTGAGCCTCGTTTCGGACGCCTGCAGTCTGGTTGGGATCGTAAGCATCCGCTTTAAGGACGGCAAGCAGGTTCTTGCATTCAGGAATCCGTGCATCGTAGGTGTTGGAGTCCAGGATCAGTTTTCGTACGCGTTCCGGGTGATCGATGACCAGCTGCTGGGCAGTTGAGGATCCCATGGATGCCCCGTAGACATGCATGCTGTCATAACCGAGGGCCTTGATCAGCCCGGCTGCATCGTCTGCATACAGGGGAATCGTGTGGGTTACGTTATTGTCACTGCTGTATCCCATCCCCCGGTGGTCGTAAGCGTAGACATGGTATTTCGAGGAAAGGATGCTAAGGAAGGTCTGGTTCCACGAATCTTTCAGGGGTGTTGCATTAGCCGCTGTTCCGCCGAATCCCTCGATAAGCAGAATCGGTTCACCGGATGATCCAAATTCCCAGTATGCCAGCCTGACGCCGTTGACCTCTTTGTACTGGACAGGCGTTGCATTGATCGAAACAGGACTCGGTTGCAGTATTACCGGACCTGCTGCGGGAGCCGGACAGGTACCGGAGGAGGTATCCGTGCACCCGGCCACCGCGAGAAGGCAGATAGTGAAGGCGATTGTCAGAATTGTTATCAGTTTCTTGTTCATGGAAGATCCTCGTAACCGGTTCATCAGGAGAAAAAACCGGGTTCTCACTTACTTTGGCGAAGCGGGAAAATAATTCTTCGCAAACAATGGAAAAAAGAAAAAAGAACGAAATGTCTGAAAAAATCTACAGCGCGATCCGGACTTCCTTTGCCGCATCGCACATGTTCTTGAGTTTCCAGTAGGCCGATTCCCGGCTCCGCATCCTCATCCCGCAGTCGGGATCGATGAGCATCGTCTTCGGGCCGAATATTTCCACCCCTCTCTCGATCCGCTTCCTTATCTCGGGAACTGTCTCGACGGTATCGATCGATGAGTCCACGCAGCCAAAGCCGATCATCTTCCCGCCCAGGTCCCGCCGGGAGAGGAGATCGATATTGGCCGTATTGTTGGCGAACTCGAAGTCAAAGACATTCACGTTGAACTTGAGGATCTCGTCAATTACGTTTCCGAGGCCACCGCAGACATGCATGCAGGTCGGGATATGGACCGCGGCGGTGATCGCCTCGACAGCCTGCCTGCCCACGGCTAAGTCCGCAATACCCGTCGAGAAGATCGGTTCATCGATCTGGAGCAGGGTGATGCCTGCCGCTTCCAGGCTGCGGGCTTCGACAATGAGGGCAGCGGCCAGATCGAGGGCAAGTTCCTCCTTGTTCCGGTACATGGGCGTGCTGATATGCAGGCCGTGAGCGAGCGTGGATGGTCCCGTGATGATGCCCTTGACTTTCGGGGCTTTTGACACAGCGTACTTCGTGTCTGCAACCGTTATCGGACCGTCGGCCGGCTGCACCTTGCCTATCACCTGCTGGTCCCGGATACCGGGCAGCTTTGCGGTGAACGCTCCGATCATATCGCCCCGCACCTGGCCGTCCGAGATGATATCGATACCGGCATTCATCTGGTCGGCAACGGCAGTCTCGACTGCGGAGTGAAGCGGATCAAAGAGGTTGCGCAGGCCCCCTGCCTTGACCACCGGGTAACTGCCCACCACAGTTGTCGCAAGCACTTTATTGATGAAATATTCCTTTGCCATAACCGATGCGGATCTCCGTTCTGTTGTACATCTGGTTGACCCGGATGCAAAAATAGTAATTGGTCAGGGAATTACGGCACGAGCCGGTGCATATCCCGGGGGAAGAGCACGGCTTCGCGGACATTGGAGAGGCCCAGCATCGTCATGATGAGACGATCTGCGCCCAGTCCCCAGCCTGCATGGGGGGGCATACCGTACCGGAACGGCTTGAGATAGAAGTCGAAGCTCTCGGGGTTGAGGCCCTTCTTTGCAATCTGCTGCACGAGCTGGTCATGGTTGTGGACCCGCTGGGCACCGCTCGAGAGTTCCATCCTCGGGTGCATGAGGTCGAACGCCTTGCAGATCGTGGGATCATTCTCGTAGGGCATCGCATAATACGGCCGGATCTCGGAAGGCCAGTCCACGATGAAGTAGTGGCCGCCCATCTCGGCTCCGATCGCCCGCTCGGCAGCGCTGCCAATGTCGTCGCCGAACTTGATCGGTTCGTCGATCTTCTTTGCCGCGATCTCGATCGCTTCGCAGTACGGGAGCCGGGGGAACGGGCCTTTGGGCACCGCAAAGTCCGTGATATCCATGTTTGCGAGGTGGTCGGAGCAGGTCTTGTCCACGTACTCGTACGTCTTTACCAGGACGTCTTCTAAGATGCGCATCACTTCGGTGTGGTCTGCGTACGAGACTTCGATATCGATGCTCGTTGCTTCGTTGAGGTGCTTGGTGGTGTTGTGCTCCTCGGCCCGGAAGATCGGCCCGATCTCGTACACCTTCTCAAGGCCGGCCGCCATCATCATCTGCTTGAAGAGCTGGGGACTCTGGTTGAGGTAGGCTTCCTTGTCGAAGTACGCGATCGGGAAGAGTTCGGTCCCGCCTTCAGTTGCAGCTGCCACGATCTTGGGGGTGGTGATGGAGATGAACCCTTCGCGGTGGAAGTAATCATTGAGCGCATGCATGGCGGCGCTGCGGATCGCAAAGACGGCAGCGACCCGGGGCCTCCGCACATCAAGGAACCGGCCATCGAGCCGGGTGTCGAGTTCCACGGATACCTTCTCTGACACATCGAGCGGCAGCGGGGTCTCGGCCAGGCTGATGATCTCAAACGTCTCGGGGATCAGTTCGCGTCCGCCGGGGGCTTTCTCAACAGCCTTGATCACACCGCTGATCCGGACCACGGATTCGCGGGATACGGCTTTTGCCGCCGCAATAACTGCTTCGCTCACTTTCTTCTTGGGAATGGTCACCTGGAGGATGCCGGTCCGGTCGCGGATCAAAAAGAAGGCAAGGCCGCCGAGGTCCCTGACCTCATGGACAAAGCCGCAGACTTCCGCGTGCCCGGTTTCCGGTGTGACTGACTGTATGGGTATACGCATCAAAATCCTATAACAATGGGCCGGGAGGGATTATGGACTTTATGGGGGTTTTCCTGCATTGAAGCAAAAAACCCGCCACCTTTATATTTCGCCCCCTCGTTTATACGATAGGAGTAAAAATGTCTAATTCTGATAAAAAAAACTATCCTTTGGGAGCCGGTGGCTTGAGCCGCGGGACGAAGATTCTTCTCGGGATCCTCGCTATTGTGGCTGTTGTTTCCATCCTCGCCGTTGTCACCCTGACCATCGCGGTCATCGATTCGCAGACCGGGACATCGTTCCCCTATACCACCTCCTATCGTGTCAGCCTGCCGGATGGCCAGCCGGTCACGATCGGTACCACCAAGATCCTCGCCCTCACGATGCCGGACGGTGTCGATGTCTCGGTTGACGGGACCAAAGAGAAGCTGGCGGTTGGCCAGGAACGTATCATCAACCCGTACAATGCCCGGATCTCGGCGCTCGGCGTTCCGCTGATGAACACCGATTTCCAGATCACTCTCAAGTACCTTGGCCCCTCCCCCACCGGGAATAATGCCCTCTTTGACCTGACCGTGAAGACCTCGAAGCAGGTTCCCGAGATGGTGATCAGCAAGCTCATTCCCGCGAGCATGGGTGCACAACCGGTATAAAATCGCTCAATTTTTTTTGGATTTTTCAGGAATGTAATTGTCTGTGACGATGAGCGGGAAGATTTGTTGGTTTGCAGCATTATAAAACAAGACAAAAGACCAAAATACCTGAAACTGGTACCTTATGGCAGTCCACGCATATACCGGCGGAATAATACCCGATCTTCTGCTGATTGCCAGCGTTTTGATTTTTATCGCCGGCATCTGGCTTCTCATTGCAAGGTGGGGCCATGGCAGTCCCGGCCGGTTCTTTTCCTCGTGGGTTACTGAATCATTCCGTGACGGGGGGATGGCATTTCTCCGGGTTCTGGTTTTTGATGTCTTCTTCTTCCGCCGGATCTGGACCCGGAGCAAACGCCGCTGGGCGGTACACATGGCAATGTTCTGGGGATTTTTTATCCTGGGTGCGTTTACCCTGGTCTCCATCATCGGGCTTGTCCTTGGATACTTTGACCCGGCCGGCTTTGGCGGAGCAATCTCACGGTACCTTGCGGACTTTCACCTTCCCTACGACGTGCTCGGGTATTTCATCCTGGCAGGTTCCGGTATTGCGCTGGGACGACGGCTCTTTGTAAAAGAAGTACGGAAGCGCACTGGTTTGACGGACCTTTTCCTGGTGGGAAGCATTTTTATTATCGCGTTAACCGGCATGGTTGCGGAGTGGTTCAGCGGGTACGCAACCGGTATTGGCCCGCTCATGACAAACTGGAACCTGGCCCTGGAATTCATGGCATGGCACATATACGTGGCGTTCCTCCTTTTTGTCATGGTGATCCCCTGGACAAAGTTCCGGCATATCATCACCGTACCGCTCACGCTGCTTGCCAGAAGGGGAGGTGATTAGGCTGAAGGATCCCACGTTTACCGAAATCCAGTCACGCTGGTTCTCACCTCTCCAGATGCTGGAGCTTGATGCCTGCACCCGGTGTCAGGAATGTGTTGCTGCATGCCCGGTTGTCCGGGCCGGCTTTCCCGACGGTGCCATGGAACGAATCGCCGGATGGGGTGGGACTGGGGTCCATGCAACCGGACTCATTGCCCGGCTCCTGGGAAAGCCCGCCTCAGGGCCGGATCTCACTGCCGTCTTTGACAGCCTCCTCCGCTGTACTACCTGCGGTAAATGTTCCGTTGTCTGTGAATCCGGAATCTCCACAACCGAACTCTGGGAATCGATGAGGGGTGCGGGCAGGGAACTGGGGTTCCGGAACGCAGCGGTTGAAAAGACGATTGACGCAATTGCGCAACAGAAAAATCCCTATAGTGCGGTACCTGAGACCCGGGCCACATGGATTCCGGAGAATGTTCCTATAGCCAGTTCGGCTCCGGTAGGTTTCTTTGCCGGCTGTACGGTTGCTTTCCGGCAGCCGGAACTGGGGAGGGCAGCCCTTCGCATCCTGGCCCGGTCGAACACCCGTTTCTGCATGCTGGGTAATGAATCGTGCTGTGGATCGTTCCTGTTCCGGACCGGGTCATGGAGGGAATATTCGGCTACCATACTTTCGATGATCCAGGATTTTGAAGAGCGGGGGGTAAAGACTGTTCTCTTTCCCTGTGCAGGCTGCTTAAAGACCGCAACCATTGACTGGCCGCGGGTGTACGGGCGTCCATTGCCCTTCAGAACAATGCCGTTCTCTGTCTTCCTGCGGGATCTTATCCGGGAAAAAAAGATACGATTCGGCACTCCCGTACCCCGCCGGGTTGCCTACCATGATCCCTGCCATGGCGGAAGGCACCTGGTGCACCCCCTCGGAAAGGACTGGGTGTTTGAGGCTCCGCGGGATGTGCTTTCCGCAATCCCCGGCGTTGAACTGGTTGAATTTCCGGATAACCGGGAGTCGGGGATCTGCTGCGGAGCCGGCGGAGGGGTAAAGATAGGAGTTCCCGATCTTGCTTCGATCATTGCTCATGAAAAGATCGAATCCGTTCACCAGATGAAGGCTGATATTCTGGCCTCAACCTGCCCGTTCTGCAGGAGAAACCTGGGTGAAGCCGGTGTTACTGCGGGTTCAAACGTCGAGGTACTGGATGTCATTGAGCTGGTTGACCGGATGATGGAGTAAGAAAGTGTGTGACGGGCCAGTGTTTCTGACCTGAATAATGACAGAGAATGAAAAGTAATGATGCTTCTGCAATCCGGCACAGCCATTCCCTTAAACTTTTTAAAAAAATGGGGCCGGTCCCCTGGAAACAGTGCGGGAAAAATTGTGAATTATGGTTGAATGGGTTGGGAGAGTGGTCTGGTTAACCGGGAGAAAAAATCTCTCACTTCACCATCCGCATTTCCGGATACAGCACCTCGTCCTTCCCGTCCAGCTTGATCGTTGCAACGGTGGTATTGATCTGGCTTAAGGAATTGGCAAGGATCTTTGCTGACGAGAGCGTGTACAGCGTATCACCGATATAGAGCGAGCGTTTCACTTCATTTGCCGAGCTGCCGTACCAATAGTACCCGCTGCCGCCTGAGCCGTGCTCCACGGTACCCCGCAGGACAAACCCGGTATCGGGATTGATACCAAAGACGTACGCCCCGTACCAGATATTCGGCTGGTCGCCGCTGAGTTTCTTATCCTGCATTGCGTTCTGGTTGATAACCCGGGCCGGGATCACGAGCAGGTTCTTTGCCTTGTCAAAGAGGAACGCCTTGTGGTCCGACAGGGCTGCGGAATCTGAGCCGGCATCCCCTATCTCGACTTTGCCTACCTGCCGGGGGTGTTCGACATCCGAGACATCGAAGAGTGCCAGTTTAAGTCCTTGTGTTGATACTCCGCCCCAGTCGTTGGTTCCCGTCTCCTTCCCTATTCCGATGATGAGGTTCTTGTCATACGGGTGGAGGTAATCCGAGTATCCGGGGATCTTGAGCTTGCCGAGGATCTTCGGGCTCGCGGGTGTGGCGAGATCGATCACAAAGAACGGATCTACGCGTTTGAACGTGACCATGTAGAGCCGGTCACCGATGAACCGGGTCGAGTAGATCTTCTCCTGCTCGGCAATGTGCGTGAGGGTGCCGATCGTCTTCATTGCACCGTCGAGCACAAACACGTTGTTGTACTCATACTGTCCCCTGGTCGTCCAGACATCGGACGTGGTTGCCACCCGGAGATTGCCGTCATACTCGTCCATGGCGAACTGGTTCTTGAGATATCCCGGCACCTCGCCTTTTGCCAGGTAGTTGATCGCACCATTGTTGATCCCGATTTTGTGGATCACCGTGCTTGACTGGTCGATCTCTTTTCTGGCGATCGCATCCTGCTCACCGCTTTTCATTGCTGCGATGGCTGCCTGTTTGTCGGCCTCATTCATGGTGTTGAAATCATCCACAATGGAGGAGACTGATACGGGTGCTGCACTACCCGATGATACCCCGGAACCCTGCACCATGCCAATGGCCGGTTCCGCCCCGCCCCGCATCGTGCGGTAGATGTTGTGGTACTTCTGGTAGCTCACGTACATTGCATCGGGTGAGACATAGACGGTGTTGCCGCTGCCGACCAGGTACGTCTTTGCATCCTTTGTGGCACCGTTGTTTACATCAAACGAAGTGACGGTGGTAAAATCGTACTGGCTTTCAGGATTATCGAAATAGTACACATCCGGTGAGATGACAAGCGTTGCACCTTCCCGTACTGCCGGAACAATGATCCGGTCATTGTACGGGTACACGGATTCGCGGGAGAGCAGGTAGACGGTGTTCCCGATCATCCGGGCATCCGTGTAATCGCCATCGATGGTGTAGTCCTTCAGCACCTTCGGGTGGGCCCGGTCACTGATATCGTAGAAGACCGCGTGGGTGACCGGTGCAAAGCGGTAGTACGGGTAGCGTGGCATCATGGCCATCTTCGTTGCAACATCCGTCCCCTGCGCAGGTTCGCTTTGAGTGAGTTCTGACGTGCCGGTCTTCAGGAGCACCAGCCGGTCGCCGTTGATGAAGATCTCGCGGGGTGTATCTTCAATCTCGGTCTTTGAAAGGATGGTGGCCGATGATGCCGGGTAAGCATCCACGATTTTCAGTGTGCTGCCGGATATTACGTAGATGTACCGGGCATCGTTCTTGACAAAGTCCGGTTCATCCACTCCCGCGACCTGCACATTAGTCTGTGAGTGTTCCGTGGTTCCCACGCTCCCGGCTGAAGGGAGCGAAGCGGACTGGGTAACGCCTTTTGCCGAGGACTCCGCCATTGCAGGGGCCGGGGTGGTCATACGCCCCGCAGTCCATGCCCCATCGGTGGCATAGTAAGAACCCCCCGCAAGCTGGGTGTTGTTCTTAATGTAATCGCGGATCTCTTCTGCGGAGTTGAATTTTTTGATATCCCCTGCCGGTGCTGTAGCCGTTGAGCCCGTACACCCGCTGGCAATGACAGCGGCGAGAATGAGCACGAGTGCGGTAATGGCGATCAGGGTGTTTTTCCTGTGTGACATAGTTGATCAGGATTCTTTAAAACGGAAAAGATGATGAATCTGGTGTTGACTTCCAAAAAAATGGAAGGTATCGCATTTTCCACACGGTCCGGCCGACCACAAACATTTTCGGTAAACCGATGCTCAACTCCTTTTATGGGTGGCAGTTCGCGAAAAAAAGGCAGGACCCTTTTCATACTCGCCGTCATGCTTGTCCTTGCCGGTCTGGTTATCCCCGG
The DNA here is from genome assembly GCA_025358115.1 of Methanomicrobiales archaeon. GTDB lineage: Archaea > Halobacteriota > Methanomicrobia > Methanomicrobiales > Methanospirillaceae > Methanoregula. Next base: position 11,149 of record JANYKQ010000092.1, read on the forward strand.
CACCAGTGCTGCAGTGCCTGCCGATGCCCTGCGGGTAAATCCGTTTGTAACGATTTCCGATCTCACCGTAACCAATAATTCACTTGCCAATCACACCCTCCCTTCAGAATACCAGGCAACGCCCCCGCTCCTCAAAGTCCAGGTTGAACTGCCCTGCCCGCCCCGAAAGGGGAGATGGCTGCCGGTCCCCGGACAATTGGTTTTTTGAGCCAATCCGCTCTCCCTTGCAATTGCCATCATGGCGTGTGTCATAGCAGCGGCTGGTGTCTTATGGTATGTGAAACGAAAACAGGATAAGGTAGAGCGGGAGTAAATAAGAATAAAATAAATCTCTTAAAAAAAACTAAAAAATTTACTGGACTGACTCTATGCGATCGATGGATATGATAAAATACCGGCCCTATATGGTAGCCGGTCTCATCGTCTTTTTTTCCCTCTTTGCCCTGTGGCTGCGCCTGCTCCCTCTGCTAACTCATGGAGACACCGATAAAATCAACATGGTGGCAATGGACGATCCGCTTTACAATCTCCGGCAGGTTGAACTGATGCTTGCCCATTTCCCCCAGTACAGCTGGTTCGACCCGATGACCAACTATCCCTTAGGGACAATCATCTACTGGGGTCCCATTTTCCCCTCGATAATCGCGGTCTGCTGCCTCATCACCGGAGCGATAAGCCGCCCGGAGATCATCAGCACTGCCCTGTGGATGGCACCGCTCATGGCAGCGGTCATTGTCGCGCTCATGTATTTTGTTGGCAGAGTGTTTGGGGACTGGAAGACCGGCGTACTGGCATCCGGTTTTACCGCGATCGTGAGTGGGCAGTTTTTTACCATCTCGTGGTACGGTTACATCGATCACCATATCGCCGAAGTGCTCTTCTCGACCCTCTTCTGCCTGTTGTACAGCTATGCCATCCTGTCTGCAAAAGATGCCCCGATCGATCCCACCCGGTTCGCCAGTTATAAAAAGACCCTCCTTCTCTCACTTATAGCAGGCGGCGGCTATCTCCTGGGCCTCTTTGTCATGCCGACCATGATCCTCTTTGCGATGATCGCCGGGATATTTACCCTTGTCCAGTTCATCATCGATGTTTACCGTAACCGGGCCACTGAGTATCTCCTGATCATCAATGGCACTGTTTTCCTGACAGCCATCGTCGGGCTCCTTCTTTTTGGCCTGAAAGATACGGGAATCGGCCTGTCTACCTATTCCATAGGACACATCTACGCATACGTCGGGCTGATTGGCGGAACTGCGGTTTTGTATGCCCTGGCCTTTATACTCAAAGGAAGGGAGCGGTGGTATTATCCCGCAGCACTTCTCGGGAGTGCTTCGCTGGTTGTTGTGATCCTGGCGGCAGCAAGCCCGCAGATATATTCCCTGTTCATCAGTTCCCTGGTTGCCTTTTTCGGCCAGCAGGCGATCACCGATACCGTGCTGGAAGCACAGGGCTGGTCACTGGATCGTGCCTGGCAGTCCTTAAATTACGGGCTCATCCTGTTTGCCGGTGGTGCGCTGGTCCTGCTGTATAATAACCTGAAAGACGAGCACCCCCACCAGGTCTTTGCGCTGGTCTGGTCCCTGGTCATGTTTCTCTCAACCTGGCAGCATATCCGGTACGAATATTATCTTGCCATCAACATTGCCCTGCTGTCAGCAGTCTGTGCGAGTTTTGTTCTCGGGAAGGGGTGGACGGAATTGTCTCCCCTGGTCGGGAGGCACTTTGGGGGCCCGACATCTTCCGAATCCGCCGAACGAACCCAGGACCGTCCTGCACGCGGAAAACCCCAGAAGATGTCCCATAAAAAGAGTGTCCCATCCCGGACACCTGTTGTTCTGATCGTTATACTGGTCACGCTGGTGGCCGTATTGGGTGTTCTCTTTACATGGACTTCCGCTACCCAAAGTTATACACGGGCTACAGAGGGCAGCATGTCCCTGAACCCCGACTGGCGTGAGTCGCTCGAATGGCTGGGGAATAATTCCCCGGAGACGGGTGTGGATTATCTCGCAATGTATGATCCAAAGACGTTTGCGTATCCCAAAGAATCCTACGGGGTCATGTCCTGGTGGGACTATGGGCACATAATCACGTATCTCGCAAAACGCATTCCGAATGCAAATCCGTTCCAGCAGGGGGTTGTCGGAGCGAATGGTGCTGCAGCATATTTCATCACCAGCTCTGAAGAGAAGGCAAATGGGATCCTCGATCATGACGGCACCCGGTACGTGGTTACGGATATTGAGATGGATACCGGCAAATTCCCGGCCATGGCCACCTGGGATAATTCATCCCTTGCGGCAGATCCCTATATGAAATTTATGTTCATCCCGGGCTCGGATAACCCGAAAAATCTGGAATCGCGTCTCTTATTCACCGAGCAGTATTACCTGACAATGGTGTCACGGCTCCATACCTTCGATGGCTCAATGACTCCGGCAACCCTGGTTTATTACATTGAATACAGCGATCCATACGTCACCGGGGTAACATTACCGGTGGTGACCAGTGCAAAAACCATGAATGCGACCGATGCAGTCCGGAATGCCGGGCAGTTCAACCAGAAGGCACCGGCCGGCTATCACGCCCAGGCCTTTGGCATATCGCTCGTTAACCCGGTTCGTGATATCCCGGCCTTGCGCCATTACCGCCTGATCCATGAATCCCCCACCAATGTTTTCGGTACAGGTACCCCTGATGTGAAATATGTGAAAGTATTTGAGTACGTGAAAGGAGCCCATATCAGGGGGAATGGTATTATCGAACTGCCGCTGGTATCCAACACCGGACGGAACTTCACCTACCGCCAGGAAAGTACTGATGGGGAGTTTGTTGTGCCGTACTCCACAACCGGCAATCCATACGGGGTAAAAGCAACGGGTAACTACCGTATCACCGGCTCCGGCCAGGAGTTCGCGGTCCCGGAAACGGCGGTTATGCAGGGGACCGTCATAACCTGACGAGGTCATTACCTTTTTTCACCGGGACCCTGATCGTCAGCCGGATCAAAACCCGGCCCGACCCCGGGAAAACCGCCCGGCGAGAACGGACGGGACCCGTCCCAGTATCCCGATCAATATTTCGGCCGGTTGCTTCTCCTTCAAGATTACACCGCAAAGCTGACCGTAAAGGATCTGACAAAATAGCCAGACCCCGGCCAAAAACCGGGTTCGCCGGTCTCCCTTTTTCCCGCATTATGAGGAGGTCTGCTGATGTGACCCATGCCGTGCAGGGGATTTTTCACCCGTTCCAGCTACTGTTTCCCGGTCGCTTCCGTAAGTCTCTCCACATTATTCTTAGAAAAAAACCCGTCAAACCCGCCATACCGGTGAATGTATTCATTGACTATCAGCGTATGTTTTGAGGGTTCAGAGAAGATCTGCCGGAGCCCCTCGCTATCAGAGCCCACAAGATCGAGAAGGAACTCCATACCATCCATTGTGAGGGTCGCAACGGTCTGTTCAATGCTTTCTGTTTTGAACGCCATGTGGTGAACCCGTGTCCCGTAATTCTGGATAAATTTCTCGGTCGGCCCGGATGCCCCGTCACTGGTGTAGGGGGTTATTCCGGAAGTGAAGACCATGGCAAAGTCCTCTTTATCCCGCCGGGCAACGCTCGTGATCGAGTTTTGCGATTTGACATGAACCCCGAAATCGTAATGGTAGTTGGTCAGTGAAAGGAACTCAAGGATCGCAGCGGTGCGATCCTGTGCCCTCACACGGGTTGCAGCATGATCGAGCTTCCCAATATTGTTCAGGTGCCGGTACGCCGGTTTGCTGATGTCGGGGGATACCCTGCGGGACCCCTCCGGCACATATGCCCGTATCGTATCTTTCCATTCGATCAACCCGACAGAATTTCCCGTATAGGGTGAAGGAGCTGTCTGGATAAACGAGAAATGTTCTGATACCTGTAGTGCGGGTGTCAGGAATTCCACCCCGCGTTGTTTCTGGATCTCCACATACTCTTCAACATCCGGTGTGGTAAATACAAAACACTCAAGCCGGGTGTTCGGGAAATGATCCGTCAGTCGCGCTTTATTGACAATGGCAAACGGATTGGGGGCATTGCCCCGCGATTGGATGATGAGGGATGCTGAACCGGGCAGGCTAAGTACATAACTCTGCGATTCCGCTTCGAAGAACGCTTCTGTGCAGTCAAGACCGGTATACCGCAGCAGTTCATAGGTTGCAGGTACGAGATTATCCGTTTCTGTAGAGATGATAACCGAATCAAGACCGCCAACAAGCCCGTCGAGACCTGCATCATGGCGCGAGTCAAGAGCCCGGGCAGCCATATCCGTGAGCTGTTTTTCCTGTGCAGATGCAGTATCCAGTGCCAAATCCTTTTGTGCAGTCATATGTCCGGCAACTCTTCTTAGTCTATAGATTCGTAGTCGTTGTGATAAAAACAGCTGACTATTGAACCGCACTGCCAATTCCCGAAAAACCATAGATCCTGCTTTCCTTACAGGCCGGACAAAAAATACTATTTATATGGGCACGCAATATGGAATAGTGGAGATAAGTATGAAAAACGTTCGTGAACCAACGTATTCCTTTGTCATCCTCACCCTTGTCCTTATCGTGGTCAATACTATCCTCGCCCGGCTCTGTGTAATCATCCTGCCCGGTAGTAATGGCGGAATATCCGCGCTCTATATCGCCGTAGCGTTTATGATCCTTTTTACCCTCTGGTTTGGTGCCTATGGTGCGATTGCTGCCTATGCCGGTACCTTCATCGGTTCCGGGCTGCTCTCCACCAATGGGGTCATTCCGGTCGATGTCGCGATCTACTGGTCGATCGCCGGTCTCCTGCAGGTGCTCATTCCGCTTGTTGCCCTGCGTTCCTTTGAAGTGGATCTCACCCTCGAGAACCGTCGGGACTGGACACTGCTGCTGCTCTTTGGCGTCCTGATCAACAATATTGTGGGTGCAGCCTGGGGTGCTTACACCCTCGCGCTCGGGAATGTCATCACATCCAGTCAGATTGGGAGCGTCTTTACGCTCTGGCTTATTGGTAACATCATCGTGACGGCCATTATCGTGCCGCTCGCCCTGCGTCACTTCACCCCAAAGATCCAGAGATCAAAACTCTTTGTCAAATATTACTGGGATTAGGAAGTTGCGCAGTTCTGCCTGCTTTTTTAATTTTTTTCACTTTTTGACTACCGTAATCATCTGAGAGAAATCTCTCCCGATCCATCCGCCGGTTGAGTTTTGGCACACCGGACCTTCTGTTGGTACGAGTGTTTTTATAAGAACCGTTCTCACGTCTTCTAAGCAATACCAGCAGGAGATCCTTACATGGTGAAGTGGCAGTCCCTTTTTTTATCGGGTATTCTGATCGTAATGGTGCTTGCAGCTGGCTGCATTGACGAGGCCTCCCCCCCCGGCCCGGCACCGGAAACAAAGCCTGCTATCCAGCCGGGCCAGGTGTTGTACTCTATTGGCGAAGTGACCGGTGATGGTATCGCCGGGGGTACGATCGATTCCATTACTTTTACCATCGGGCTTGCCCCGGGAGAAAAACCTGTCACCATGGAGAACATCTCCATTGTCTATGCCGACGCGATCCGGACAGAAACCCTTGTACCGATGACTGGTTACCATGGTGATCCACCTGCGGGTTCCTGGGGAATTATGAAAGTGAATGGCGAGATCGGCAGTTTCAATAACCGGCTTGAGGACAAGGAGCAGTTTGTCCTCCGCATCAACCCCAAGGCCCCGCTCGTTCCCCGGCAGTTCATCTCGATAGTGGTCAAACCCCCGTCAGGCCCGCCCCTGATCATACGCAGGGTATCTCCCCCTACCATCATTAAAGAGAACAATATCCTTGGCCCGGTGTAATCTAAAAAAAACCGGGCGATACCTGAAATGTAGGTACAGGGTACCTGCAGTATGAGTTCCATTCTTTTTTTTGGAGAGATGGATAGTAAGGAACATTCTCCCGTCACAACCCTAAAAAAAAGGGAACCTGATGGCAAAAAGCTAAAAGATCCTCATGCCCCTCGAAAGGAAACAGGGATTAAAAAATAAAAAATATGCCGGAACAGGAATGAAGGTTGGGGAGGTGTATTGTACACGGATTTTTTTAAATTTGTTCCGGCTCATTTTTCTTTGTTCTCCAGAATGCCTCATTTGTATTTTTGTTCATGGTACGTGGAGAATTTCCGCTTGAGGACAATGATGATCAGGGCAAGAACGTAGACCAGCAGGGAATACGCAGGGGAAAAAACTGATATCCCGATGCCGAGTATCGCAACGGTTGGGATGGTTGCAAGGAACCAGAACCGTTTTTTCTGCGATACCGGATCAAATTCCGTATCGCAGAGGTGACTGCTCCGGGAGAGGTATCTCCAGTGGGCTGCAAACAGTGTACCGATGATCAGAATGTTTGTATGGAACAGTATCACGGCGATCTCCACCCGGTCGTAATTCCCTGCTACATCAGTTGTAAAGGGAATGAGGATAATGAAGATCAGGATGGCGACATTGAGTGAGAGAATGGTTGGATCAACAATCCTGAGATAATGGAACTGGCGGTGATGCTCGATCCAGAAGGTGACCAGAACCAGAAACGCGATAACAAAGAGAATGAATTGCGGGAGGAGATTCTGGATATAGGACGGAAGTTCCATGGCAGCCCGGCTTTCAAGGACTTTTGGTACTTCTATCCCCAGCGCAAGCAGGGTCATGGCAAACGCAAAGATCGCATCGACTATTGTTTCAAGCCGGTTTTTGGAGATCTGATAGGGATTGTCATTTTCATTCCTGCTCATAGTAGTATACTGTTCAGGAACATTTGTAAATCTATCATTTCTTCATCCCGCCCGTTTTGCTATGCCGGCCACGTTATACCCACAGGAAATTTCTTCATGATGATACGTCGGTAATCATGAGCTCGTGTTCTTCCATCATCAGCGAAAACAGGCACATGCCACTGACAACAATGAATAGCAGCAGGCTTACCCAGAGCAGGACCCCCTGGACCATGAGGAAGGTTGCCCATAACAATGCCACAAGGATAATGAGATAAAAGAAGATCCAGCCCCTCATCTTCTGCGAACTTTTCACGTCCAGAAAAACAAAGACCGGGTTCAATCCTGCAATGAGGGCAAACATCAGGGTGAACTGGAATATCTCCCCCTGGCGAATCAGGAATACGGCCCAGAGCGCTGCTGCAAACAGGATCAGGAAGAAGATGATCCGTGTTCGCTGGAGGGGTGTGAATGGCACAGCATCCATAGTGTAGCATTGTCAATCCCCTATAAAAAGAGATGGTATAAATCACCTTCCCTCTGATTCCTTGAAAAACGGGGGATTACGCAACGAGTTCCTCGTCTGCTGCCTGCCACCGGGGCGAGACGATACAGAGGAAGACAAGATTATCCCTGCCGGTATTCCGGATCCACTGGCGGGCACGGGGCGGGATAAGGACGATCCGGCCCGGTGAGACGGGCGCTGTTTCTTTGTCGATGTACATCTCTCCTTGTCCTTCAAGAATATAGTAGAGTTCCGTGGATTTTCCCAGGATGTGGGGGAGCGTGGACTCGCCGGGCGGGACAATGGCATGGGCGATACTGCACCCCAGTCCCTCCGCTCCGGCAACCTTATCGGGATGCAGCAGTTCGCAGATGTGTGAGCGGTCTAAGACCAGTTCATGGGAGTAGTTGGCGATGTCGCGGATGATCATGGCGGGCTCCGGTAATGTTTCATCTAACTCTACTCTGATACCCGGACAGAGAAAAAAGTATTATGCATCCATCGGTTCCGGATGCTCGATTAACAGGAATGAGAAGATGGTAGTGCCACCGGCAATAAGGAAGAGAAATGCACTCACCCAGATCATGGCTCTCTGCTCCATCAGGAACGATGCCCAGAGTATTGCCACCATGACGATGAGATAAAAGAAGATCCATGTCCGGTGTGCTGTGCAGTGGATAAACGAGAACAGGGATATAAAAACCGCAAGGATTGCAAGAAGCACGCTCATCTCCGGCATATCCCCACGGGTCATGAGGAAGGATGCCCATAGCAGACCGGCGAGCAGGATCAGGAAGAAGAAGATCCAGGTCCGTTTTTCAGGAAGTGCACAGGTGATTTCCATAGAGTCCTAATCATTGCATCACTCATATAAAATGAACCATCAGGGTCAGCCATATGCTTGGCATAATTATACAAAACCCTGGTAAATGGGTACGGTAGCTGTACATTTTTTTCAACTGAGGGATAATCGCTTGCACACCTTTATCCTTTCAAAAAAAGACCACTACTTACGTGAGATTACCATGAAGATCATTGGCATCAATGCGAGTCCGAAAGGAGAGAAGAGCCAGACCCGGCGGCTGGTTATGGCTGTCCTTGAGGGGGCACGGCAGACCGGGGCGGATGTAACGTTTGTGGACATCTGTGGCCTTGAGATCAAGTACTGCACGGCATGCTGTGCCTGCTATGCAACAGGTGAGTGCATTCATGATGACGATTTCCCGGCGCTGCTTCAGAAGATGAACGATGCTGACGGTATCGTGCTCGGCTCACCGAATTACATCAACCAGGTGACCGGCCAGATGAAAACGATGCTCGACCGGATGGCGGATGTGATCCACTGCCAGTCCTTTACCGGGAAGTACGGGTGTGCAGTCTGCACCGCAGGAGGATCCCACGTGGAGGAGGTTGCTGATTACATGAACTTTACGCTCGGCAACTTCGGCATGACCACGGTGGGGAAAGTCGGAGTCCTTGTTGGAGCAGATCCGAACGCTATTGTCGGCGCCGAGAAACAGGCAAAGGAGCTGGGAAGGAAGCTGGCCGATGCGATCAGGAATAAGTGGGTTGACCCGGCCCAGGAGAAGAACCTGCATGAGCGCAGGGAATATTTCAAGCGGCTGGTATCGTTCAACAAGGATCACTGGACAAACGAGTACGATTACTGGAAGGGGTTGGGGGAACTGAAATAAATCTTTTTTCAACACTAAAAACAGGCATGATTTACCGTGCTTTTTCTCAACTCGTCATAGGAAACGGCTCGTTTTTCCAAAAAAAAGCTCATAGTTCCCCGATATCCTCGTTCCAGAGCCGGGGATTCTGTGCAATGAACTCCTGCATCATGGTAACACACTCGTCAAGGTCCAGGTCGATCACTTCGATATCGTGCTCTTCCATAAACGCCCGTGCCCCGGCAAAATTCCGCGATTCGCCTGCAACCACTTTCCTGATCCCGAACTGGACTGCGGCCCCGGCACAGAGATAACAGGGCATGAGGGTGGAGTAGAGCACCACATCCCGGTATGTCCCAATCCGCCCGGCATTACGGAGGCAGTCGATCTCGGCGTGGATGATCGGATCTTCATCCTGCACCCGCCGGTTATGCCCCCGTCCGAGAATAACACTGTTCCGGACGAGCACGGATCCGATGGGAATACCCCCCTCGTCTTTCCCTTTCGCTGCTTCTTCAATAGCTTCCTGCATGAACCGATCCATGTCTGATCCCTCCTTGTTAAGATGTATATTGTTTTTACTGATCCCGCTGTTACCAGACTTCAGGCACCCCGTCAACCAGTGGCGCGAAAAAGACATACACGGCAAGGAGCAGCCCGGCAACAATGGCATTGTAAAACGGCAGCGATGTAACGGTTATGACCCCAAGAGCAGACACCCAGATGAGAAACCCGATTGCAGAGATGCCCAGCTGTACCGCGTCGGTAACCTTCTCCGCTTTCCAGAGGTACAGCACAGTACCTGAAACACCGAGAATCAGGAACCAGCGTGCTGCAACGGGATACCAGGAATCAGTGCCATAGAGGTAAAAGGTGATCCCGTATATTGCGATGAACAGGGCGATCGTCTCTACCGGGACATATTTGATCAACCGCTCACGATAGGTGTCATTGGGTCTGGTCAGGTTGGCGTCACCCTTTGCCATCGATAATATTGCATCCCGGTTCCGCCGGGTCACTACAAGCCGCATGGTCTCTTTTGTCTCCTTTTTCTTAACGAGCAGGTTCTGGAGGGCTTATCATATCAAGCCATCGCAGCGGGCATGATTTTAACTATCTTTCAGGCAGCATTCCATTTAAAAAACTGTTACCCCGCAGGGCTAAAAAAAAGATGAATGGCTGGTATCTTATTGGGCGGTTCGTTTCTTGATCATCTCGAGTGCTTCGAACGCTTCCCGGCGCACGGCAACATTATCGTCCGAGAGAAGACCGGTGATATGATCGACAGCCTTCTGGTCGCCAATCTCTCCAAGGAGAAGCACTGCACGCCTCCGGACATCGCTCTGGTCGTCTTTCAGGACCATGATGAGGGGAGTGGTTGCCGGCTGGCCGAGCATCCAGAGGGCCTCCATGGCACCGGTTCTCATCCGGATGTCGCCCTCGCGGAAGACCTGCATGAGGGGTGCAATTGCCGGTACGCCGAGTGCGGCCAAGGATTTCACCACTTCGATCCGGACCGGCCGGTCGGGATCATCAAGGGCTCCGATGATCGGGGGGATCGCCCGGGTATTGCCGATCTGGCCAAGTACTTCTACTGCGCCCCTGCGGATGCCGAAATTCTGGTCCCCGAGTGCTTTGATCAGGGGTTCTACTGAGGGTTCCCCGATAGTGACAAGGGCGAGTGCCGCTCTCCGCTGGACATCATCATTGGGATCAACGAGGGCCCGTATGAGAGGTTCAATGGCTGGTTCACCCAGTGAGCAGAGTGTCGCCATTGCAGCCATGCGGACATGCTCCCGGGCATCGTTGAGGCTCTCGATCAGGGGTGCGACTGCACGGGGGTCCCCGATCCGGCCGAGTGCAACCGCACTCTCGTGCCGGACCCAGGGGTCTGCATCTTTTAATGACTCTGTAAGATGAGCCACAGCCCGTCCCTCTCCCATGATGCCCAATGCCTGCACAGCCCCGCGGCGGATGAGCGGGTGAGTGTGCTTTACTGCCTGGACCAGGGGGCCGACAGAGGGTTCCCCGACAAGCTGGAGAGCCCTGATGGTCTCCTGGCGCACATCGTCAGAAGACTCATCCAGTGCACCTATGAGAGGTGCGACGGCTGGCAATCCGATCTTGCCGAGCGTATCTGCAGATCCCCTCCTGATGATCCAGTACTCATCTTTCAGGCCGCGGATGAGCGGCTCAATAAAAGGTTCACCCAGATCCCCGACGGATCGCACAGCGTTCCAGCGGGTATCAAGATCCCCCTCGGTAAGAGCCCTGAGGAAATTATCGTAGCGCTCCTTTTGTGCAAGGCGGCGCGCCTGCTCTTCCTCCTCGCCCTTTCCTGACTTGAACATGTTGAGGAATTTCTTTATAATACTCATTTGCAGATCTCCGAACGAATATTAGTATAAAATCCCTCAAATAGGTATCGGAACCACAATCGGCGAAAATTGCGCTTCAGATGTCTTTTTTTTAAAAGAAAATGCTGGTTGGGATGCCGTTTAGATACATCCTGTAACCCTGGGAGAGGGATTGTGATACCCCTGTTCCGCGGTTACCGGAGATCGAATTGCACAGGAAAATGCCCGGGAAAAAACAGGAGTGTGTTGCGTTAAAAAAATAACAATCAGGATGCAAACCCAATCGTAAACTGGGTGCTGCTGGATGCAGTTTTCGGGACATCATACACGTACATGGTGTAGACTCCCGTTGGCATGGTTGCATCGAGGGTAATGGTAAATTTCCATGATTTATCTGCCGTAACAGAGACGGGACCGAATTCCTTCCCGTTGGAAAACAGCCCGGGCCCGTATAATCCCAATACCACATTCTGGGCGCCGGTTGTGCACTGGCCCGAAAACGTTATGGAATCTCCGGAACCTGCTGCAAAGCTGCTCGGTGAAATGGAGACGAGTCCCCCTCCAATCACGGTAAATTCCGCCCGGTCCTGCGTTGTCTTCCACGGGTCGGATACGATCATGGTGTAGGAACCCGCCTGGACCGCCGAACCCGGATTCCAGGTATAACTCCAGGTGCCGAGCCCGTTAACGTTTTGCTGGACCAAGGCTACCCCGTTGGCATATTTTCCCGGCCCGTATAAGGTCATTAAAACAGTATTTGTCCCGGACGCTCTCCCGGAAAAAAGATTCGAATCCCCGATTACCATCATCTTTTTTCCGGCCTGGACCGATACGACTGCCTGTTGTGGGGCAGATGTTATTGTCTGCGTGATTTCCTGGGACTGCTGGGCTGCCAGGGGGGTCAATGCTGCATAATAGTTTGATGACCCCGAAGCCACTGTAATATTCGCGGACCAGCTCTTATATCCGGCATGACGGTATTCAAGCGTATGAGCTCCCGTCATCACATCCGTAATCGTAACCGGGGTAGTTCCCCGGTACTGGTTGTCGAGATAGACCTCGGCGCCGGAAGGTGATGATGTAAGACTGATGGTATTTTTTTGTGAAACGGGCTCTGAAACACACCCGGATAGGAATATAAAAACGACCACGATGATTATACCTGTCTTCCAGCTTGTTATTCTCGTCATGCCTCTCACGATAACCGTTATTCCGCAGCGTTAAATAGGTTTGCCACACCGGAGTGCTGCAATGGTGAGGACAGGGAGGAGATGATTTGGTGGGGGTACCCCGGGGCCGTCAACCCTTTTTTATAAGATCGGTGATCTCGCGTGCCAGTGCCACGCTCTTCTCCTCATCGGTCATCAGGGTGTCGAGCCGGACAGCCTTATTCACTTCGACCGGGTCACGGATGTCCTGCACGAAGAGATCGACTAGTCCTTCATAGCAGTGTAACGTTCCAGGAGAACCAGGTTCGAATCCTGAGGCCTTCATGAGAGCACCCGCCGGGCCGCTGATGGGTTCAGTTCCAATGAACGGGCTCACCGCGATGACGAATTTATCCTTAAGGGCATTTTTCATCCCGTCACAGGAAAGGATCGGCAGGATGCTGGTGATGGGATTGGAAGGACCGATGACTATGGCATCGCTCGCTTCGATTGCCGCCAGCCCCTCATCGGTTGCAACCGGGGGCTCACTAAAACTCCGTACTATCTTCTGGATCTCGATCTTTCCCCTGGCCCGGATCCAGTACTCCTGGAAATGGATGAGCCCGATATCGGTCTGGATCTGGGTTGTTACTTCCGTGTCGGTCATGGGAAGCACATTTTCCCGGATCCCGAAGCGGTCGCAGAGAATTTTTGTCACATTGGTCAGGCGCATCCCGTTTCGCATCATCTCACCCCGGGCTACATGGACCGCCCGGTCCCGGTCGCCGATCGCAATGAACTCGTCGATTCCCATCCGGGTGATCTCATCATGGGTAGTGAACGTATCGTTCCTGACCCCCCACCAGGTGTCGGTGTTGAGGATACCCGCGAACAGGTACATGACCGTGTCAACATCCGGTGATATGTGGTTTCCGGAGATCCAGATGTCTTCTGCCGTGTTGACAATAACCGAGATCTCGTGACGATCCATTACTTTCTGCATGCCCCGCAGGAGTTTCGGGGTACCGGTTCCGCCCGAAAGAAACGTAATCATTACTCAATACTTTTATGCGATGTATATGAAGATTGTTTAGTGAACCTCAAAATCATCAAGGATCCGGTCCATGGCTATGTGGAAGTCGAGGAGTTTGCCCTTGCTCTGCTCGATTCCCCGCCCCTCCAGCGTCTCCGCTATGTCAAGCAGCTGGGATTTTCTTTCCTCGTGTACCCCGGTGCGAACCATACGCGGTTCGAGCACTCGCTGGGTACCATGTTTCTTGCCGATGTTGCCTGCCGGCGGTTCGCATTATCCGATCCCGAGCGTACGCTGGTGGTTGCTGCCGCGCTCCTTCACGATATCGGCCACGGTCCGTTCTCCCACGCAAGTGAGCCCCTGATGGAGGAGTTCCTGCACCGCACCCACGATGATATTGAACTGATCGTTGAGGAACAGGTGGGGGATCAGCTCCGGGCCTCGGATATTGATCCAGACGAACTCTGCGCCATCGTGAAAGGAAAACACCCATTGTCCGGTATTATTCACGGCGATCTCGATGTGGACCGGATGGATTACCTGCTCCGGGATGCGTACTACACCGGCGCCCCGTATGGCACCGTGGATGCCCAGCGTCTCATCCGGCACCTGATCCAGACCCCGGAGGGGACCGTGCTCGATGAGAACGGGGTGAATGCAGCCGAATCCCTGCTCATAGCCCGCACGCTGATGCGCCCTTCCGTGTATTACCATCATGTGAGCAGGATTGGCGAGACCATGTTCCAGCTCGCGGTTCTTGAACACTTCCGGGACGAACCGGTTGCGGAAGCACAAAAAATGCTGAGAATGGATGATTCAGCGTGCATGCACGTATTACAGACCTCAAAAAATCCCGTTGCCCGGGCACTTGCAGCACGGCTGTACGAGCGCCGGCTCTACAAACGGGCACTCTCGGTCGGAAGCGATCAGGTCAATATCGCAGGATTCCTCGATGGTGTTCCGATTGAAAAATGCCGGGATTTTGCTATCCGGATCGCAGAGCAGGCCCGTCTCCAGCCCCACGAAGTGCTGGTAGATATCCCTTCGGTTCCCAGTGAGATGTCGCTTGGAGTCCGGGTGAAGAACCGCCATACCATCGTGGATTTCGAAGAGTTCTCGCCCCGCGTGCGGACACTCAATGCAACCCGGCGCCAGCAGTGGCGCCTTGGGGTGTACACCATCCCCGGCCAGCAGGAGCGTGTTGCCGATGCTGCCTGCGAGGTCCTGCATATTAAAAAACCGACCCGGCAGGATACCCTGTTTTAAAAAAACCGGGGAAATAGATGGTGTGTCCCCGGTGAGACAAAAATAACAATAATATATCCTGGTCTCCAACCATTCTCCATAATGAAGCAGAGTCTTTTCATTTTCCTTGCCCTCCTCCTGGCGGGTATCATGGTTGCCGGGTGCACCCAGCCGAATCCTGCAGCACCTGTTGCAGTCCCAACCCCCACTGCGGGAGTGGCAAATACGGCGGCAGTAACCCCGGCGCAACAGACCTCGTTCTCCCTTGGTGATCACTTCCTGGATAAAAAGTATTCATGGCAGGATGGAAACGAGGTATATACCGAGCAGTTTGTTGTTGAAAAGAATCAGCCCTGGGGGATAAAATACGATATTACCCCCCTGAACGACGATCCTAAAAAATGCTGGTATGAAATTACCATCACCAATATAGATACCACGCACCGTGAGTCGTTTGGCTTTGGCCGTACCTATAGCAATGAAAAGGTCCAGATGTATCCCGTGTATGGCTCCGGCCCCTATAAACTTGAGCTGAAAGGAAATTATGTCAAGGTTGATATGATTGCCGCCAAACGGATTCCATAAAATACGAGGTGAACCGAAATGAACGAAGACTGGATTGTGATCGTCTGCGGGGTTGTGGCAATAGTTCTCATCCTTGCCATCATCTTCTATAAACTCCGGACGGCGGAACGCCGGACCATTGAGAATACCCACAAACTTAAGGCCTATACGGACCTGCTCAATGCCATTACCGAGCTGAATCTCGCCGGCGGTGATCCCTATAAGATGGACATTGCAAAAAAGAGCCTTGCACTGACCCTCAACCGGCTCAACCTTGTCGGGAGTACCGGGGTGCTGAAGAGCACCAACGACCTGCTGGATTTCTTAAACGAGTACAAGGACAAGGAGTACGATACGTTAAGGCTCCACAATATCCTCAATACGCTCGTTATCGAAGCGCGCCGTGACTTAAACCCGTCCCATGCCCGCAAGGTCGAGGATGCACAGGTCAGGTACCGCTTCTTTGCCCCGCCAAAAAACCAGTAATTTTTTACCCGGCCGGACCGATCCCGGCATAAACTCTTTTTGCCTTCACTTCGACATTGCTATCACAGGAGTGGGCAGGATCATGAAGAAAAAAGAGTATGTTGTCGGAGTGACGGGGGCAAGCGGGGCATGTTATGCCCGCCGCCTGCTTGAGGTGCTGTGCCGGGATGCAAATGTGCATCTCATTGTTTCGGATATTGGGCAGCAGATCGCCACCCACGAGGGTGTCTCTTTTGAAGGGTTCCATGCAACGGTCCACCCCATCGACAAGATGGGGGCATCGATCGCCAGCGGCTCCCACAAGATCGATGGGATGGTTGTAATCCCGTGCAGTGCCAAGACGCTCTCGGCAATCTCAACCGGGTATGCCGACAACCTGATCACCCGGACGGCGGATGTCTGCTTAAAAGAGGGCCGGAAGTGTATTCTCGTCACCCGCGAGACCCCTCTCTCAAAGATACACCTCAAAAATATGCTCGCTGCCGAGGATGCCGGGGCACTGATCATGCCCGCCTGCCCTGCCTTCTACCATCATCCAAAGACGATCGACGATCTGGTGGACATGGTCGTTGCCCGGGTACTCGATCATCTTGAAGTGGAACATACGCTTACCCGGCGCTGGAGTGGTTACGATGCGTGAATTTATTGAAAAGATGCGAAACAAGGGCCTTGTTGTCGAGGTAAAAGAGCCGGTCTCCTCCGATATGCAGGCTGCAAAGATGGCGAGCACAACGGATAAACTCCTGTTCTTCCATAATCTCGACGGCAAACGTGCCGTGATGAACCTCACCGCCAGCCGGACCTCGCTCTCCCTTGCCCTGGGCATTGATGAGAAGCAGATTGTCAAGACGCTCGCTGATGCAAAATTTGACGGGAAAATTGTCGAAGCCGGCCCTCTGAAGATGGAGAAGCCCGATCTCACCCGGATTCCCATCATGCACCATTTCCCGAAAGATGCGGGAAAATACCTCACCTCTGCGATCGTCTTCTCCCGCTGGGATGGCGTGGAGAATGCCTCGATCCACCGGATGCAGGTGCTTGACGACCACCGCGTTGTCGCCCGGCTCGTGGAAGGACGGCATACCCACGTGATGCTCAAAAAGGCTCTGGCAAAGGGCGAGAAGCTGCCCGTTGCCCTCACCATAGGCACACACCCGGCCGTCACGTTTGCCAGCTGCACCCGGGTGCCAACGGCAATGGAACTCCCGTTTGCCGCAGAACTGATGGGTGGGGAGATGAAGGTCCACCGGTGCAGCAACGGGGTGCTTGTTCCCGATGCAGAAATTGTTCTGGAAGGGTTTATCACGGGGGATCTTACCGAGGAAGGACCGTTTGTTGATATCACCGGGACCTATGATCCGATCCGCATGCAGCACATCATCGAGTTCAATGGCATGTACATAAAGCCGGACTGCATCTACCACGGCATCCTGCCCGGGGGCGATGAGCACAAGATGCTGATGGGCGCACCGTATGAACCCAAGATCTACAAGGCGGTTGCCGGGGTAACGGAAGTGCGCAATGTGGTGCTGACCAAGGGCGGCTGCGGGTACCTCCATGCCGTGATCCAGATCCGGAAGAGCACGCAGGGTGATGCAAAGAACGCGATCATGGCCGCGTTTGCCGCCCACACCTCGCTCAAGCACGTGGTTGTGGTGGACGAGGACATCAATCCCAATGATCCCCATGATGTGGAGTACGCTATTGCAACCCGCGTCCGGGGCGATCTCGATGTGATGGTGATCACCGGTGTCCGGGGCTCATCGCTCGATCCCTGCCAGCTCGAGGATGGCACGAACGTGAAGATCGGTGTGGATGCAACTATGGTGCTCGGGCGCGAGGCGGATTTCTCGCGGGCTACCTGGTGACGTATGATGTATCTCGATGCCAATGATGAACGGATCCTTGCAGGAGAACAGGGTGAGACAAAGGCGAAGATGCTCGAACTCCTCGTTGCGCTGGGCAAGGTGTTTGGTGCTGAAAGGCTGGTGCCGATCCGGAGTGCCCAGGTGAGCGGTGCATCCTACAAGACGATCGGTGAGTATGGCCTCCAGTGGCTCTCCTCGCTCGATGCAAAGGCGGTGGTCCCGGCGGTCTTGAACCCCATCGGCATGCCCCGCGAGCGCTGGGAGGAGATGGGCGTTGATCCGGGTTTTGCAAAGAAGCAGCAGGCCGTGGTTGCAGCCTACGAGCGGCTCGGCATTGGCCTCGAATGTACCTGCACCCCCTATTACCTGCGTGAAACTTCGTACGGGGATCACCTTGCATGGTCGGAGTCCTCAGCAGTCAGTTACGCGAACTCGGTGATCGGGGCCCGGACGAACCGGGAAGGCGGGCCGGGTGCACTGGCCGCCGCCCTGATCGGTAAGACTCCCTGCTATGGCCTGCACCTGGCAGAGAACCGGAAGCCCCAGGTGATCGTCCGCGTGCAGGCCGACACCCGGGACTGGAGCATTGCCCATTACGGTGCGCTCGGCTACCATACCGGCAAACTGGTGGGCAACCGTATCCCGTTCTTCTCGGGACTCAACCCGGACAGCGACCATCTCAAGGCACTCGGGGCAGCAATGGCGGCAACCGGTGCCGTGGCGCTGTATCATGTCGAGGGCATCACCCCGGAAGCCCTGAACGTACCGTTCGAGTTCTCCGGTCTCGAAGTTATTGCGGTGGAATCCGGTGAGGTAGAGGCATTGTTTAAGGACCTGCCGGTCGATGCCGTTGCGGTCGGCTGCCCGCACTGCTCTCCCGGCGAACTCGCAACGATCGCCGGGCTTCTGACCGGCAAAATTGTCACAAAACCCCTGTACGTCTTTGCGTCACAAGGTGTCATCGACCTGAACCGGAAGATGGTTGACTCTATTGAAAAGAGCGGGGCCCGGGTCTTTGCCGACACCTGCATGGTGGTCTCACCGGTGATGGAGCAGTACTCTGCCATCATGGTGAACAGCGGCAAGGCTCTTGCCTATGTCCCGGATATGTGCGGGGCACTGGCGAGGATCGGGACTATCGAAGAGTGCGTGAAGGTAGCAACGGAGTAATGGGGGAGATTACCCCTGATAATGGGGTTTTTCCTCCCGGTATCATGGATGGTTCTGTGTTCCCGTCTGAATTACAGCCCGGGATCGTTGGTTGGGATATGGCAGGTATTGTAACAGGGATTAAAGAAGTGGCACCAGAACCAATCCCACGTCCATGGCGTATAGCTGTTGCATGTTGTAGGACAGACATTTTTACATTCTTCGTTGTCTCCTGCCATGGCGGGTAGGAAGAGCACTCCTGCCACGATTGAGATGAAGAGGCCGATGATGATCAGTGCCCTTAATTTTTTATCGGCCCGGGCCGGTTGGATATTGTCACTCATGATCTGTTCTCCAGCCCGGTTTGTCCCGGACCTGATCTCAACGTTGGGGTGAGTGGTTTAAGAAGGGCAGGAAGTTGGAAAAAAACCAGTCCGGGTTTTCCATAAAAACCGGAATTCCCAAATCACACAATCTCCCTTCTGCTCCGGGGATCCGGCGAGCCGCTCTTCCATAGCAGTCCATCTGTGCCTGTTGACAAGCCTTGTTCTCCAGGATTGCGGCCATCTTCTGTTGGAGATGAATGGAAAAAAAGGATACTCACTTCACGGCAAGCAGTATCTTTTTGATCTCAACAACTGAGGCCGGGTCGGGGTTCTTTCCCGGGCCCACCCCTTCGCCATACGAGAGGATCTTCTGGAGATCGTTCCTGGTGACGTTGACGAAATTTATCTTATCCCAGATCTTCTGGTCGATCGTGTTCCACGTGCATTGGAGCAGGTGCCCGAGAAGGAGAATATCATCTTCTGAATATGATCTCCACTCCGGTCCCAGGCTCTGCTGGATCATTTTGATTGCCTGTTCAACCAGTTTCTCACGGTGAACATGGTACAGTCGCCGTCCCACCTCAGCCTGCGTTACATCTGGCATTCGTGTCTCCTCCCACACACCTGCGTGGATGATGAATCAATTTCATTCTCTCATCAAATACTTTGCGATAGAAGGGCCATTCTCCCTTAAGCGACCCGTTTTGCTGGAGAGGAGAAAGATGACTGTGGTTTTTCCAAAAACAATATATCCCGGAACGGGGATATTTCCCACCAGTATCCTACCATGTCCCGCACCACTGAAGAAGGTCTCGGCCGAAGGCGGTTCCAGGTCCAGAAGGAAAAAGCCGTTGAAGAGGCATATGAAAAGATCCGTCGCAGCTTTGGTGATGACTGGCAATGTTTTTCTGCGGATGATTGTAAAATTCTCCGCGATGTGTTAGGCGAGATCTGGACCGGCGTTGACCGGGACAGCTGGAAAGAGTACTGCTTCTCCACCCTGTCATACGCGGATATTCTTTCCCTCATTGCCATAGCAAAAGAGGGACCGGGCCTGAAATGTATGACCCAGGATACCCTCGCCCGGCTGGATGAGATTCTCGAGTAGTGCCTCTGGTGGAAGCTTACTACCGACGGAACCGGATCTCTTTTTCCCTGAATTTCTCCCAAACCTTAATATGGGTATAATATATTAGGTTGTATCATGGGGAGGCATAAAAATGGTTAGCTGGGAAGTACCCATTGGAGCCGCAATTGCCTTTGCCGGGGGTGCGATTGCTACCGGCTGGGCACAGTCACGGATTGGTGCGGCCGGAGCCGGTGCAATTGCCGAACGGCCGGAGACTGCCGGGTCGATCATCATTTTAGAAGCAATTCCCGAGACGCTGGTGATCCTGGGATTTGTCGTTGCTTCCATGATCATCCTGATGGTCAAGTAATGGCAGAAATCCTGGAATGACACGATAAGGAACATATTTCCCCTGCAAAAAACAGGATTCTCCCTTAAATCCGGGGAGGATAAAAAAAAATTGCCCGGTCATGCATTCCGGTTTTCTGCTAAGAAACGGGTTGGTGATCCTTGTGGCCTATGAAAACCTGTTGAGATCGGTTGACGAAAGTGCTGAGGAGCGCGAGCGGGAGCTTGAGGAAAAGGCACGCGTTACGGTAGAACATATCAATAAAAATGCACGCGAACAGGCAGAACGGATCCGGCAGTCGCTGATCACCGATGCAGAAAAGGCAGCCACTATCGAGAAGAATAAACTCATGTACCTGGTAAAAGCGGAGAACAAGGCTCAGCTCATCAGGATCCGGGAAGGACTCTTATCATCGTCATTTGCTGAGGCCGCGCTCCGGTTATCCGGGCTGAGGGACCGTTTGGGATACCCGGAAATTTTTGGAAAACTTATCAGGGATGCAGCAGAGGCCCTGGGGGTGGATGCGTTCCAGGTTCACGTGGACAAACGGGACGAAGAACTCTGCCGCAAGACGCTTGCTGCCTTACACCTCAATGCAGAGATTATCCCGGACCTTGATTCTGCCGGCGGGCTTGTGGCATGCCTGCCCGATCGATCGGTTATCATCTCCAACACCGTGGAATCCCGGCTGGAACGGGCCCGGGAGCTCAAAAAGCGGGAGATCTATTCGATCCTGTCGGGTGACTGAGATGGACTGGGGGTACATCAACGCACGGATGCGGGGGATGAAAAGCCACCTCCTTGACAAGCGTGCGCTCGATAACCTCGTAGTACAGCCGGATCTCGCATCCCTCATGGCCGAGCTCGAAAAGACTCCCTACAAGAACGATATCATCGAGGCAAAAGTCCAGTACTCCGGCGTGCTCTGCATTGAATACGCGCTCCGGAAAAATTTCTCCCGGACGTTCCGGAAGATCCTCAAATTTGTCCGGGAGGATGAGGCGGAACGGTTCATCACCATCTTCCTGCACCGCTGGGATGTCCAGAACATCAAAACGATCCTCCGCGGGAAAAATATCCATATAACCAATGAAGAGATCCTCGACTGCCTCGTTCCTGCCGGGGAACTGGACGAAGCCACGCTGATCGAACTTGTCCGGCAGCCGGATATCCGGGCTGTGATCGATATGCTTGCCACCTGGCAGATTGTGTATTCCAAACCCTTAACCGAAGAGTACCCGGCGTTTGCAAAGAGCGGAGACCTGGCCCTGCTCGAGTGTGCACTCGACGAATTCTATTATGCTGAAGCGCTGGAACAGGTTAAGACTCCCTCGTACAATAACGGGCTGATCCGGAATATCCTCTCGTTAGAGATCGATGTCGTGAACCTCAGGACTATCCTGCGGATGATCCGGGATCGCGTGGATCCCAAAGAGGCAGAGAAATTCCTCATTACTGGCGGCAGGGAATTCGACCGGCGGAAGCTCGACCATCTCCTCGCCCTGCACTCGATTGAGGAGGTTGTAGAGGAACTCAAAACCACTCCTTTCCGGTTCCTTGCCGACATACCAGCACCTGCTTTGAGAACCCAGAAGATCTCGGTGATCGAGAAACAACTGGAAAAATTCCTGGTGCAGAAAGGTGTTGGCGCTTTCTTAGGTGATCCCTTAAGCGTCGCCTCGGTGATCGGGTATTTCTGGGCAAAGTATAACGAGATCACCAATATCCGGATCATCTCCCGGTGCAAGACTGCGGATTTCTCATTGGATCAGCTGAAGGAGGAACTCGTCTATGTATAAATTCGTGGTTGTTACCGACCAGGATCGTGCCTCCGGATTCCGGCTTGCCGGCGTGGAAGTCATGGTAGCGGGGACTATCGATGAAGCCCGGACCGTCATCCCGCCGCTGCTGTACAAGGATGATATCGGTATTGTAGCAGTGAACGAGGAGTACATGCTCTCCTTAGACGAGAAGCTGATGGACCGGATCGAGAAGATGCACCGCCCGCTCATCATCCCGATCCCCTCGAAGTCCAAAGAGGTTGACCGGAGGACGTATATCGAACGGCTCCTGAGAAAAGCGATTGGGTACAATATCGTTTTGAAGAGGTGAGGATATGATTCGGGGAACCATTTCACGAATTTCCGGACCCGTCATCATTGCCCGGGGTATGAAAGGGTCGAAAATGTATGACGTAGTCAAGGTGGGAGAAGAGTCGTTACGGGGAGAGATCATCCGCCTTGAAGGGGGGGACGCGGTGATCCAGGTCTATGAAGACACCACCGGTCTCACCCGGGGAGAGGCTGTGGAGAATACCGAAAAACCGCTCTCCGTTGAACTCGGACCCGGCTTGCTCGCCTCCATCTACGACGGGGTACAGCGCCCGCTGCCGGTCCTGCTTAAACTCTGCGGGGATTTTATTGCCCGCGGTATATCGGCCCCGGGACTCGACCGGGAAAAAAAATGGGCTTTTATTCCTTCTGTCAGGAGCGGTGACACGGTTGCTGCCGGTGATATTTTGGGAACCGTCCGGGAATTCCATTTTGAGCACCGGATCCTGGTTCCGCACCATGTATCCGGTACCGTCACCGATATCCGGAGCGGCGGGTTTACCGTAGAAGAAACGATCTGCACGCTCGATACCAGGATTCACCTCACCATGATGCAGGTCTGGCCGGTCAGGATTCCCCGTCCTCACCAGAAGAAACTCGATCCGGTCCTGCCGCTGATCACCGGACAAAGGGTCTTTGACTGTATCTTCCCGGTCACCAAGGGCGGGACAGCGATGATCCCGGGCGGGTTTGGTACCGGGAAAACCGTCTCCGAGCAGACGCTTGCCAAGTGGTCCGATACGCAGGTCGTAGTCTACATCGGGTGCGGGGAGCGGGGCAACGAGATGACCGATGTGCTCGAAGAGTTCCCCGAACTGGTGGATCCCCGGACCAACCTGCCCTTAATCCAGCGGACGATTCTCATCGCCAACACCTCCAACATGCCGGTCGCTGCCCGGGAGGCGTCGATCTACACCGGCATTACCATTGCAGAATATTTCCGGGACATGGGGTACGATGTGGCCCTGATGGCGGACTCAACCTCCCGGTGGGGTGAGGCACTCCGGGAAGTATCGGGAAGGCTCGAGGAGATGCCCGGAGAAGAGGGCTACCCGGCCTATCTCGCCACCCGGCTCTCTGCGTTTTACGAGCGGGCCGGTCGGGTTGTCTGCATGGGTGCGGGAGAGCGCAACGGCTCCATCACGGTGGTAGGTGCAGTCTCCCCCCCGGGCGGGGACTTCTCAGAGCCTATCACCCAGAACACGCTGCGGGTGGTCGGGACATTCTGGGCACTGGATACCAACCTGGCCTACCGCCGGCATTTTCCCTCGGTGAACTGGATCAAGAGCTACTCGCTCTATCTCGACAGCATCGGGGAATGGTACATAAAAAATGTTGCTCCCGACTGGCGGGAGCTGCGGGAAAAGTCCATGTACCTGCTCCAGAAGGAAGTTGAGCTGCAGGAGATTGTGCAGCTGGTGGGTCCTGACGCCCTGCCGGAGAGCGAGAAGGTGATTCTCGATGTGACGAGAATGATCCGCGAGGACTTCCTCCAGCAGAGCGCGTACAGCGATACCGATTCCTTCTGCCCCATTGAAAAACAGTACCTGATGCTCAAGGTGATCATGACCTACTATGCCAGCGTGATCGAAGCAATGAACCGGGGGATCACGCTCAAACAGGTGCAGGGACTTCCCTTAAAGGCAGAGATCGGCAGGATGAAGGAGATCCAGGAGATCAACCTGATCCAGGCGATGATTGGGGATATCGATTCGCAGCTGCTGTCGCTGGAGGTGGAACGATGAAACCCGTCTCACTGGTTACCAAGGAGTACCGTACGATCGATTACGTCTCGGGTCCCTTAATCTTTGTCAACAATGTGAAAGGTGCCTCGTTCGGGGAGATCGTCCGGATCACCCTGCGGGACGGTGAGGAGCGGACCGGGCAGGTTCTCGATATCTCAGAGGAGCATGCGGTCATCCAGGTGTACGAGGGCACCCGGGGCATCGATGTAACCGACACGAGCGTCCGGTTCACCGGTGAACCAGCCCGGATCAATGTGTCGCTGGACATGCTGGGCCGGGTCTTTTCCGGCGTGGGAAAGGCCCGCGACGGCGGCCCCGAGATCATACCCGAAGCGATTCTCGATATCGCAGGAACGCCCATCAACCCCTCCGCCCGGGACAAGCCGGCGGACTTTATCCAGACCGGCATGTCGGCCATTGACGGGCTCAACACGCTGGTGCGGGGCCAGAAACTGCCGATCTTCTCGGGCTCCGGTCTTCCGGCCAGCAAACTTGCTGCCCAGATCGCACGGCAGGCAAAGGTCCGGGGCGAGGGGGAGAAGTTTGCCGTAGTCTTTGTGGCGATGGGTATCACCCACAAGGAGGCCTCCTTCTTCATGCGGGACTTTGAGCGGACCGGGGCACTCGAACGGGTGGTCTTTTTTATGAACCTCGCCGATGACCCCACGGTCGAGCGGCTCGCTGCCCCGCGATGCGGGCTGACGGTAGCAGAGTTCCTGGCATTCACCCACAACCTGCACGTGCTCGTGATCTTAACCGACATGATCAATTACTGCGAAGCCCTACGGGAGATCTCGACTGCCCGGGAAGAGGTGCCCGGGCGGCGGGGCTATCCGGGCTACATGTACACGGACCTTTCCTCGATCTACGAGCGGGCCGGCCGGCTGAAGGGCAAGAGCGGGTCGATCACCCAGCTCCCGATCCTCACCATGCCTGACGACGATATCACCCACCCGGTGCCGGATCTCACCGGGTATATCACGGAGGGGCAGATCGTCCTGTCCCGGGACCTCTTCCGCCGGGGTGCAGATCCGCCGGTCGATGCCCTTCCCTGCCTTTCACGGCTCATGAACCTGGGGATTGGCCCGGGAAAGACCCGGGAAGATCACCGTGGGGTGGCCGACCAGCTCTATGCCTCGTACGCCTATGGCCGGGACCTGCGCCGTCTCGTTGCGATCGTGGGGGAAGAAGCCCTGACCGAACTGGATAAAAAATACCTGAAGTTAGCGGACGGGTTTGAAAAAGAGTTCATCTCGCAGGGCGATGATGACCGGTCGATCGAAGACACATTCAGGATCGCGTGGGACCTGTTTGCCATGCTTCCCGAGGATGAACTCAAGCGGATAAAGCGGGAGTACATCAAAAAATACCATCCCCTGCACAAGGAAGCGGGCGGAGGTTAGCATGGAGCAGGTCAAGCCTACCCGGATGGAGCTGATGCGCAAGAAATCCCAGATCAAGCTTGCCGAGCAGGGCCGGGACCTCCTGCGGGAGAAGATGGATGCGCTGATCCAGGAATTTTTCAAAATCCTGAACACGGTCTCGAACACCCGCGACGAACTCGAACTGGTCTCAAAGGAAGCAGACCTTGCCCTCATGATTGCCCAGGCGGTCGATGATCCGGTCACGCTCCAGTCCGCATCCTTTGCCACGCGGAAATCGATCACGGTCGATATCACCGGCAAGAACATCATGGGTGTCCCGGTCCCCGTTATCGAGAAGAAACGGATCTCGAAGAGCATGCTGGAACGGGGCTACGGCATCATCTCCACGAGCGGGAGGATCGATGAGACCGCCGAGCGGTTCGAGGCCGAGCTGGACCTTCTCATCCAGCTCGCCGAGACCGAGACGGCGATGCGGCGGCTGGGGTCGGAGATCCAGAAGAACCGCCGGCGGGTCAATGCGCTCGAACAGATCCTGATTCCTGAACTCAAGGGCCAGGCGAAGTACATCAAGAACGCGATCGAGGAGCGGGAACGCGAGGATTTGTTCCGGTTGAAGAAGGTCAAGAGTATTTTAGAGCGGAAGAAGAAGAAGGCAAAGGAGAAGGCGGGGACCGGGAAGTGAGTTTTCGATCTCCCCAGCTTTGATCACTCCTTTGCCGTAACCGTATTCAGTCTCCCGAAAGGCAGTCCCTACCGCGAAACCGCCCGGACCGCCGCCTCTTCGGTATCATACATGGAAATGATCTGGGAGAACCCGGACATGGAGAAGATATGGTCGACAAACGGGGCGAGAGCAAAGATCCCGAACCGGCCTCCCCCTGTTTTTACGGTCTTTGCGGTCTTGAGGATGATCCGGAGCCCGGAGCTGGAGATATATTTTGTACCTGAAAAATCGCAGAGCAGGGCCTTTGGTCCCCGGTTGGCGAGTTCATGGAGCTCGTGGTCCAGGGTCAGTGCAGCGACATGGTCGATCTGGAGGGGCATTACGACAATGGTAATCTCCCCGTTGATCCGTACTCCGCATAAGGTCATGATCTGCTGGTCCTCAGTTATGGTTCCTGGTACTCTCTTGTTTTCCGGCTCATTGAATAAAAGGTTAAGGGGCAGGTTTGGAGAAACAACGGAGCGGGGAATTTGTACTATTATTCATTTCACTATTCTATTGGACCCGGGTTTTTCTCTTCATGAACCGGCATCCATGGATTCGGATCATACATGACACAGCCAAACCATTCGATCCAGAACACGGGTAACGGGGGTTCCCGGATCATACCCCCGGCTTTGCAGAGGTAGGTGTGAAGGGATGTTATCTGCGTCTTTTTTATTGCGTGGATACAGGTTTCACATCGTTTTGCATGCATTCAGAATAGTGAGACTGTAGGTTTTTTTGTATCATGTATTTTCGTATCATGTATTTTCGTATCATGTTTTTCTGATGGGTATTGGCGTCCCTCATGAGAATCCGATCAAGGTGAGGTGTTGACATCTCAACCAGACTCTGATTGAAAAATTCTGTTCAGATCTCGATTGAAATTTCTCAACCGGACCTTGATTAAAAAATTTCAGGCAGACTCTGCCGGGAAATTTTCAATCGATGTCTGGTTGAAAAGTGTTCTTGGATCAACACTGACCTGATGGGGACATTACAACGGGACTTTAATAAAAAAAGATAGGGCGGGAGAACTCTCCCCCGCCCCGTTTGTTCTCATTGTGTTCCTTTGGACCGCTCCATCTGATCCAGAACCCGGACCAACTATGAGGTGTTCCGGGATGATCACGTTGGGGAGCATCCCTTCCCCGAGGAAGGCCCCGGTTATGATTTTGTTCATTGTCCCTGGTTATCATCCCAGTGCCGGTACCGTGTCTGCCCAGGTTTCGACCCTGCTCCGTATCGCCTCGTCCGAGAACGAGGTGAGTGTCACTTGTTCGCGGCTGAAGTTGACGAAGTAGATCTCACCGTTGGCATCGTGGCATTTGAGAGTGGCGGCGTACTTTTCGTTGTCAAGGTCCCTGACCGGTGTCCCGCCAAGAGCGGTTGCGATCGCGGTGTCAGCAACAATCTGGTTTGCGACACTCGTGAACGCTGCGATGGTTGGTGCACGGACCGAGATGAGGGCGATGACCTTCGCATCCGCGTTCTGGTAGAGGATCCGTGCGGTGTACCCCTGCTTGCTGCGTTCTACCGGGGGGTGGTTCACTCCCTGTGCATTATAAGAAACGCACTGGAAGGGGTTGTTCGTGATGACGCCCTGGACAATGTTGTCAAAGGCAGTCACATCTGCGAGCGGGTCGGCGAGCTTGCGGACTGCGCTCTTTGTGGTGTTGCTGGTGGTAAAGTCTGCCATGTTTTTTTCCTCCGTTTTTTGTTTTTCCTGAGAGATTCTCCGAACCTCTCCTGGTTGTCGCGGGGCGCCCTTTGACATACCAGTATGAGACGGGTTACTGGATGGGCTTTTATTATGAAACGGTTTTTTGGAAAAATGGCGGAATATTTGGGCAGTATCGGAGGTTTTGATGGATTTATGCGGTTGGATGGGAGGAACATATTATGTTCCTCCGTCGGGAGATCTCGACAACCCGGAACATTTTTCCTGGATTTATTTAGCTCAGTTGGCCTTTTCCCAACTACTAATAATTACCAAAATCTGCCAAATTAGTAATTACATCGATGGAACATTTTTTTTAAAGCGCAATTCCGGGCCGGATTTTGAGTCATTGAAGACCGTAGATGACGACTCCCTGACACCGTAAATTTTTCATTGATTTTCAGTAATTTTCAGGTTTATTATCCCACATTTTATCGTTGAGAAAACCATCCTTCTGATTCAGATACCGGAGGCCTGCTGGACTACCCTTTTCGGTCGGTATATCTCCCCCGGTGATCCCAAAGCCGAACACGACTACTGGCACAACAGAATCCTGAATAATGAGATCAGTTCCTGGTTTAAAACACCCATTTTTCAACCAGACCCTGCTCAAAAAATTCCAATCGAACCTTGATTGAAAAAATATAACCAGACTTTGGTGAAAAATCTTCAACCGGATCTTGATTTGAATTTTCCGGGCAGACTTTGATTGCGATTTTTCATCAAATCCTGAATGAGAATCTTCCATCGCTAATATGATTACGTTTTTAAAAAAACGGTTAACGGATCAGTCAAACCCTGATGCCAAAATTTCAACCGGACCCTGCTCAAAAAAATTCAATCGCACCTTGCCTGAAAAATTTCAATCACACTTTGATTGAAAAAAGTAAACCGGACTTTGATAAAAAAAATTCGTCCGGTATTTTTCGATCTCAAACTGTCAAGTCTTCCTTTACCGTTGCGGCCGGAGTACGATCCCTGCATTACAAAAGACAGTCTTTATTCCCCTTCACCCAATCCGTCCCCCCTCCTCCACAACCGCCTTCCGGAACGGCTTATACACAACCCCCCCGCCCACATAAAACTTCGAGAAGAACTCAACAATATGCAGACGCATCGCGTGAATCGACGGGCTGAACAGGGCAAGCGCAATATTGAGTGCATGCAGCAGCAACGCCACAATGACACCGATAATCACGATCTCAAACGACTCGCCCAGCCGGTTCGCCACCATCGCGAGGATAACCGATGCCATCCCGATCGCCATCAGGCGGGCATAGGAGAGAATGTTTCCCACCGTGCTCATCACCTCGATCGTGCCAAAGACGCCCGCCCCGTAGAGGATCATCGGCAGCGCAACCACGATAAGGATGACTGTGGGATACATCCCCGCATCGGGAACAATTCCCGCAAGCATCGCCATGAGCAGGATGATCCCGGTCAGCATCAGGAGCATCCCGGTCTTCTCCGAGAGATGCTTCCTGCTCTTCATGATGATCGCGTTGCGCATCCCCATGACGAGCCCCAAAAAGACATGCAGCACCCCGATACTTATGGCAAGGATCAGCATGGGGATCATCGCCTCCACCCGGTTCCACGTGATGCCGAGGAAATGCACCGGGTGCAGCCAGCCCATCATCTCGCCGAAATCACCGAAAAACTCCCCGAACAGGTACCCGAAGATGATGGTCGGGATCGATGAGATGAGAAGGATGTCGGCAACGCTTGCGGCAAAGGCAATGGTCCCGTACAGTTTTTTGATGAGCAGCGCGATGAGAAGGATGACGATCCCGTACCCGATATCCCCCACCATGATCCCAAAAAAGAGCGGGAAGAAGACGGCAAGAACCGGGGATGGATCGATCTCCCGGTAGCGCGGGGGAGCAACGAGCTGCATGATCACCTCGAATGGTTTTACCCACCGGGGATTATCATAAAAGACGGGGGCTCCTTCCATCTCCTTTTCCGTTGTGTCGAGTTCCCTGACCACAACCCGGTCGGAGAACACATCGGAAAGGGATTTTTTCGCCCGCGGTAACTTTTTTTTGGGGATCCATCCCATGATGACAAAAGTATATTCCGAGAAGGCAAAGTTCGAAAAAGCTCCCAGCTCATCGTTCATATCCTCAAGGGCCTTTCTGAGTACAACCAGTTCCTGGTACCAGGAGGACGCAAGGTTCAGGAGATCCGCATCGATCTTTTTGATCTCGTCACCGGCCCGGAGCTTGTTCTCCTCGATGAGGGCAAACATTTCAAAAAAGGGTTTTCCCATGTATTCCCGGGGCAGGCGCACCTCGTTCACATTCACCGAGTAGATGAAGGAGTGGACCTGCTCGGAATGGCGCTTGTTAAAGACCATGATGGCAGCAAGGGTCTCGGCATCCACGCTTGTCGAGGACATCTCGAACTGGTTGCTGGTTATGATATCGATCTCTTTCCTGATGATGTCCACGACATCGCTGTGCTCTTTTAAGATCAGGAGGATCGTGACTTCGAATCCCTCGAGCATCGGCAGTTCGCGCTCGAGCGGCTGGAGGATGAAGAGGACCTTTGAGTACCGGTTTAAGGCAGTGATCGTTAAGGTGAGTTCACTCTTTCTCGCTGTGAGGTCACGGGTGGTAGTCTCAAGAGTGTGGATGATCTCCTGCGCCCGGGCCAGCACCTGGTCATGGTTCCGGCTCCGGAGTGTCTTTTGGATCTCGTCCTGGCGTATCGTGTCGTCACTGAGCGTGGGAAGTGTTGAAAAGATCCCGTTGATCTTACCCAGGACGGCAGCAACATCGTCTGCGGTGTCCAGTACCACTTTGTCGAGGGGGATCTCCACGGGAGAGACTGAGCGGGACACATCTTCGAGATGAAGGGTCCCTTCCTGGTACAGCAGGTCTACTACCTGGTTAAATGCCGGTTTTGGCCCGATAACCTGGATTCTCTTCATCTGCTGGAGCATTGGATCCCCCCCGGGCTGTGCCGGACTACTCCATGGTCACGAAGCGTACAATCGCATCTGCAGCCAGGGGAATATTTTTCCTGCCGCTCTCTGCTGCAGCTTCTGCTTTACGCCCGGCATCCTGTCTCAACTCTCCTGCCTGGGCTTCTGCCTTCCCCTTCTCCCGCCAGTACATCTCTTGGGATGCCACTTTTCCTTCCGCATTAGCCGTGCAGAGCAGGTTCTCCGCATCTGTTTTTGCTGCCGCAATCGTTGCTTCAATCCCGGCTCTCACCGTCTCAATCCTGGTTGCCACATCCTGTTCTTTTTCCCGTATCTGTTGCAGCAGTGTTTTTTCCATCTCCCTTTTCCCCCCTTTACAGTCCGTGCTTGCGTTTCAGGACAGAGGTTACCCCGCACGGGGGTTTGCAGGAATCGGCTCGTGTCTTTCCGTCTTCTGCCGGTCCGCCACCCCGCAATTCACGCGCTTTCTGGGCTGCCTCCTCGATTCGCTGGCGGCATCTCCCCACGGCCGTATTTTTCAGGGCATTGATTGCGGTTAAAATGTCCTGGACCATTTTTTAAAGAGACACCTCCTGATATGTTCAATTGGTCTATACCATTGAAGGTGAATAAATAGTTTCTTCTAAGACCGCACGAGAATAACGCGAATTCTGGCAGGAATCACCCGGCGGGAGTTGCCAGTATGCAGGTATGAGGTAACCAGCGGATGAGAACCGCCCGGGGTTTTTCCTGCGCTCTCCTTTTGGCTCTCACTACAATTCTTAAAAATTCTTAAGGGTAGATGTGCAGGCTGCTGCATCGCGATGCATCTGCATGTTCACCCCATACCGGGAAAAAGAGTTTTTCAGGAAATGCCCAGGTACGTGGGAACGAAAAGGATTGCAAAGAAGACAAGCATCAGGGCAAACCCAAGAGGCAGGCCGTACCTTGCCCATTCTTTGCTGGTGATTCCCATCTTCCCCGCTGCTATGATATTGGGAATATTACCGGGAATCAGCATCCCCCCGGCGATCAATAACCCCATCAGGGCGCTTTTTACCTGGAGCAGGGTGAGCTGCGGCCCGATCTCGGCTGCCGCGAGGGTCGCATTGTCGAGCACCGCCGACACAATATTTACCCAGAAGAGTCCCTCTGAAGGTATCTGGATAATATATTCCAGGATGAGCGGCTTGAATCCCTCTCCCAGGAATACGAGTGCCATGATGAACAGGTAGACTTTGCCAGCCCGGATCACGACCTCGCGGACACTCTCGCGAACGAGGTTACATTCCAGCCCTTCTCCCCCGGCATTCCCCCGCTTTACGTAAACGACCCCAAGCATCCCAAGTGCAAGGATTCCGGGCACGATGTACCATCCCAGCAGGCCGAGGAGGAATCCGAACCCGGCATGGTACGGGTCGCCGGACAGTTTTGAGATAGCGATCGTGGAGAGCGGTTCTCCGAGCGGAGTGAGGGCTGCCCCAAGGCCGATGGAGAAACAGGAGATCACGGTAATGCCGATCTTCTCCTGCCGTCCCAGCGGAAGTGAACAGACAATCTCGACAAGGATGATGGCTGCGAGAATTGCCGAGATGATGCTCGAGACAAGGCCGAGACCGCAGATCAGGAAGAACACGATGATCCCCAGGGGCACCCGGCTCACCATCGCCTGGATGGCCGCGTGGATCCGCTTATGGGCAAAACAGATTACAAGGCCCATGATGAGGACTATCTGGACAATGCCTATGGGTATGCCGGCAATGGTCGTGATCATGACCGGAGCAGTAAACGCCTCAAGAATTATTGCCGGCGTCCATCCGAATGTCTCCCCGTGCAGGGATGCAAAACTGGCAACACTCAGTGCAGCAATTCCGCAGAGGAAGAGAAAGATCTCAAGGTTCTCTTCTATCTTTTTGATCCTGAACGGGAAGACCAGTACGATGACAAATATGCACACGAGCAGGATGTTGACGATCATGAGCTGTTCCATAGTCCAGAAGTCCTGCACAGAAGTGCGGTTGGATATATGTTCACCTGCCGATCACAAAACAGTAATCCCCCGGAGCAATGCCCCACCCGCCGGATCCCTGCCAGTATACGATAATCTGTTCGTCTTTCCCGTGGGAAAAATCCTCGTTAAACTCATTTTCCCGGACGAGGAATTTCGTTAAAAAGTTCACCGGTGGTACTGAACTTCAGGGAAATGTTCATCCGTTTCTCCTGAGGACTATTCCCTCGTAACAAAGAACAACACACAATCCATTTATCTCTCTCGTGACAAAGTATCCTCAGATGGGTTTTCTCCCGCCGGTCTTCAGGTACAGGCGCCTCCTTTACCTTATGGTGCCCATTGTGGTGGAACTGGCCTTTTTTGAAAATTTCAATCCCGCAGGGCTCCTTGGGCCGGATGTGAAAAAACTGAAAAACCGGTGGGACGTGGCAGGTCTTGCCCGCCTGCTGGACAATAAGGATCCCCAGGTCCAGTATGAAGCGGCGGAAGCGCTGGGCAATATCGGCGATGAAAAAGCGGTCGGCCCCCTCATCACTGCGTTAAAACGCGATGAGTTCAGCGGTGTGCGGTGGAAGGCGGCAGAAGCGCTCTCAAAGATCGGGAATCCCGCGGTAGGGCCGCTCATCGCAGCTCTGCAGTACCCGGATGATGATGTCCGGTGGAAAGCAGCAATTGCGCTGGGAGAGATCGGGAACCCGGATGCAGTTGCCCCTCTCATAGTGCTCCTCTCCGATGCGGACCGGTTCGTGAGAAGCCGGGCTGCGCACGCCCTGAGTATGATTGGCGAACCGGCAGTCCCCTCCCTGATTGCAGCCCTCAGCAACAGCGATCCCGGTGTCCGGTGGGGGTCTGCCCTTGCCCTGGGGAAGATAAAAAATCCTCTGGCAGTTGAGCCGCTGATTCTTGCGCTTGCGGATGAACAGGTCATGGTGCGGGCAGAAGCTGCATCTGCGCTTGCCTCTATCGGTACTCCCGCTCTCGCCCCCCTGCTGGGTTTTTTGAAGAGTGCCCGGGGGGAGCCCCGCGTCGAGGTGATGACTGCAATCGGGGAACTGAAGAACGCCGATGCGATCGAGCCTCTTGTCCAGTTGCTGGAGAATGCGGATGAGGGCGAGCGGCAGGCAATCGCTGATGCACTCGATGCGATACTGATCCCCACGGTTGAGCCCATGATCCGCAGGATCCGGGATGGAAACACAAAAAAAGAATGTAATGGCAACGGACTGAGGAAATAATGACACAGCAGAATTCCCGAAACGATCAGGACCCGTCCGATGAGCAGAAGATCAACAGGCTCATTGCCCGGCTGGGAGACCCTTCGATCGATATACGGCACGAGGCGGTACAGGCGCTCGGGGAGTATGGCGAACCAGCAGTGCCAGTCCTGATCAGGGCACTTGCAGGTTCAGTGGACAATGATAACCGCTGGTATGCGGCAGTTTCCCTTTCACGGATCGGTGGACCGGCAATCGCCCCGCTAGTCGCTGCGATGCGGGAGAACCGGGACAAGAATTTCCGGCGCTATGCAGCAGCCGCGCTCGGGAACATGGGTGCACCGGCCGTTGAGTCCCTTATTACGGCGATGGCAAGCGATGATGCCGACCTGCGGGGCTGTCTCTCCCAGGCTCTCTGCCGTATCGGAAAACCCGCGGTTGAACCTCTCACCCGGAGGCTGGACGACAGCGATGCAATACTCAGCACCTGTGCATCACTGACCCTCTGGCAGATGGGCGAGACCGGCATTCCCTCGATGGTGGAGAAGATCCAGCATGACGAGGATAAGGTTTGATCTGTTCCGGGCACAATTCAGCCAGGGCCGATCTGAACTTTTTTCATAGCGATAAACCGAAGGGATAAATCTCCTCCCGGACCATCGTACCGGTATGTTAGTGCTCTCGCCCGCAATGGAGGAATATGAGAAGTCCCTCCTGGATGGTCTTCATCATGCGATAGCGATTGCAAAGGAAGCCCGCTCCCGCGGCCTCGACCCCTCCCTCGATGTCGAGATTCCCATTGCGAGCGACCTTGCCGACCGGGTCGAAGCGCTGCTCGGGATCAAGGGGGTTGCGGTGCGGATCCGGGAACTCGAAGCCCA
Source organism: Methanomicrobiales archaeon (assembly GCA_025358115.1). GTDB lineage: Archaea > Halobacteriota > Methanomicrobia > Methanomicrobiales > Methanospirillaceae > Methanoregula. The sequence continues at coordinate 46,386 of JANYKQ010000092.1, forward strand.
GATGTCGCGTGAGGAGATCGCGCTCCGGATAGGTGACGACTTTGTTGCCCGGAAGTTCGGGGAGATCTCTGTTCTTGAGGTTCTCGACCATGCCATCCGGGTGGCGATGGCCCTGCTCACGGAAGGTGTCGTGGCGGCACCCACCGAAGGGATTGCAAAGATCGAGCTCGGCAAGAACGATGACGGCAGCCAGTACCTGATGATCTTCTATGCAGGTCCCATCCGGAGTGCCGGCGGTACTGCTCAGGCACTCTCGGTGCTGGTCGGGGATTATGTGCGCCAGAAGCTGGGTATCAACCGCTACATCCCCCGGCAGGAAGAAGTCGAGCGGTACATCGAGGAGATCCGGCAGTACAACTCGATCATGAACCTCCAGTACCTGCCGAGCGAGGCGGAGATCCGGCTCATCATCGAGAACTGCCCGGTCTGCATTGACGGTGAAGCCACCGAGCAGGAGGAGGTGTCCGGGCACCGGAACCTTGAGCGGGTTGAGACCAACACCGTGCGGGGCGGCATGGCGCTCGTTATCGGGGAAGGTATTGCTGGCAAGGCCCGCAAGCTCAAGAGCCGGGTTGAGAAGATGAAGATGGAGGGCTGGGACTGGCTCGACAAGCTCATTGCCGGCGCCTCGAAGTCCGGCGATGAGGAAAAATTCGTAGGTGTCAAACCCCTGGACAAGTACCTCCGCGACCTGATCGGCGGGAGACCGGTCTTTGCCTACCCGATGAGAAAAGGCGGCTTCCGGCTCCGGTACGGCCGTTCGCGCAACACGGGTTTCGCCGCTGCCGGCTTTCACCCGTCCACCCTGTACGTGCTGGGGGAGTTTCTCGCCACCGGCACTCAGATGAAGACCGAACGGCCGGGCAAGGCCTGCGGGGTTGTGCCGGTGGACTCGATCGAAGGCCCGACCGTGCGCCTCACCAGTGGCGACGTGCTCCGGATCGATGACGAAGCCCAGGCGAAGCGGCTCCAGCCCGTGATCGAGCGGATCCTTGATGTGGGAGAGATCCTCATCTCGTACGGGGAATTTTTGGAGAACAACCACCCGCTCGTCCCTTCCGGCTACTGCGATGAATGGTGGCTGCTCGACAGTGAACCGGGCACAAAATCCCCCAAAGATGAAGGGGAGGCGATTGCATTCGCCAAAGCAGGTGGGTATCTCCACCCGGCCTACACATGGTTCTGGGACGATATCACCATGGACCAGATCCGTACGCTTGCTGATGCGGTTGCGGGCACGGGAAAGATTGTCGACGATTACCTCCAGCTCCCGCTTGAACCGGTAACCAAGGATATCCTTGAAACACTGCTCCTGCCCCATATCGTGCGGGACGGGTTCGTGAAGATCCACCTGTTCCCGGCATTCATCGCGTGCCTTGGGCTGGATGAGATGCTGGTAAAACGCGAGGTCTGGAAGAATGCCCCGGATACAAACCAGCTGGACCTTGTCCAGCACCTTTCCGGCTTTAAGATGCGGTCGCGTTCAGGAACGCGTATCGGCGGGCGCATGGGCAGACCGGGGAAATCCAAGCCCCGGAAGATGAACCCCCCCCCGCACGTTCTCTTCCCGCTCGGAGACACCGGGGGTGCCCGGCGGTCGTTCCAGTCCGCCTCCTCCCATATCGAGCAGGAGGACCAGAACGATACCGAGATCGGTATCCAGAAGGAGAGCGGGATCATCGAGATCGAAGTAGGTCGCCGTCGCTGCTCCCCGTGCGGGGAGATCACCTATCTCAACCGGTGCGAGTGCGGCGGGCATACCGTTGCGGTCTTTACCTGCATCAAGTGTGGCAGGGAGACCAACCTGCCCCGGTGTCCTGCCTGCGATGGCCAGGCCACCTGCTCCCAGCGGCTCAAGCTGGATGTCAAGGGGGAATATGCCAAGGTGATGGCCCGCCTCGGGATGAAGACCGATGCGGTTGCGCTCGTCAAGGGTGTCAAGGGCATGATCTCGAAGGAGAAGTCTGTCGAGGCAATGGAGAAGGGGATCCTGCGGGGGATCCAGAACATCTGGGTCTTTAAAGACGGGACCACGCGGTTTGACATGATCGACCTGCCGCTCACCCACATCCGCCCCGATGAGGTGTGTGTGCCGGTCGAGAAACTCCGCTCGCTGGGCTATACCAAAGACACCCACGGGTACGATCTCCAGAATGGCAAGCAGGTGCTGGAGCTCCATGCCCAGGATCTCCTTGTCTCTGACTCCTGTGCCAAGTACATGGTGAGCGTGGCAAATTTTATGGACGACCTGCTGGTCAAAGTCTATGGCCTGCCCCCGTTCTACAACATCAAGAAGCCCGATGATCTCGTGGGGCATCTCGTGATTGGCCTCGCCCCGCATACGAGTGCCGGGGTACTCGCCCGGATCATCGGGTTCACCCGGGCAGACGTAGGGTATGCCCACCCGTTCTTCCACGCAGCAAAGCGAAGGAACTGCTTCTTTGGCGATACTGTGATTGAGGTATACGATGGCCGGACATGGACCCGGCACCCGATCCGGAAGTTCGTGCTGGAGAACTTCGATCTGAGCCGCCCGGGTCTCGACCAGCTCGGGACCTATTACTCGGACCCGTCCCGGCCGTATTACACTCGCACCATCGATACGAGTGGCGTGATGCACATCCGTAAAGTCACAACGGTCTCCATCCACCGCTCACCGGCTACCCTGCTCCGGATAACGACTGCAATGGGCAAGGATATTGCGGTAACTCCCGATCATGCGATGCTGGTCTGGGATACGGCGTACCTCCGGAAGATCCGGGCGCTCGAACTCAAAGTCGGGGATGCCGTGCCGGTGCTTGAAGGCATGAACGTGATCTCGGACCGTATCAGTGCTATCGACATTGTGCCGGCCCCCGAGGAACGGGTCTACTGCCTGACCGTTGCTGACGACCATACGCTGGTGGCAAACGGGATCTTCACCGGCCAGTGCGATGGTGACGAGGACTGTATAATGCTCCTCTTGGACGGCCTGATCAACTTCTCGCGTTCGTTTCTGCCCCAGAACCGGGGCGGGTCCATGGATGCCCCACTCGTGCTGACGAGCCGGATCGATCCGGCCCAGATCGACAAGGAAGCCCTGAACGTCGATGTCTGTGAAGGTTACCCGATCGAGGTGTACCTGGGAGCGCTCAACTACATCGAGCCCAAGACAATCGTCAAGCTCATCGACCGGGTCGAGAACCGGATCGGCACCCCCGCCCAGCTCGAAGGGTTCCAGTTCACCCATGATACCTCGGATATCTCGTCAGGCCCCATTGAATCCATGTACACCCAGCTCAAGTCGATGACCGACAAGCTTGAGGCCGAACTGGTACTGGCAGAGAAGATCCGGGCGGTTGATGCCGATGATGTGGCCGAGCGGGTGCTCAATACGCATTTCATCCGGGACCTGATGGGCAACCTGTCGGCGTTCTCGAAACAGAAGTGCCGGTGCACGAAGTGCAACACAAGCTACCGCCGTATGCCGCTTTCGGGCAAGTGCACCAAGTTCAAGGGCAAGTACCCGTGCAATGGCAACATCATCGCCACGGTGCACGAGGGCTCGGTGAAGAAATATCTCGAGATGTCCCGCGAGATCTGCCGGAAGTACAAGGTCTCGGAGTACACCAAGCAGCGGGTCGAGGTTATCGACCTGGCGATCCAGTCCACGTTCGGGGACGTGAAGGAGCAGCAACTGGGCCTTGCCGACTTCATGTGATACCTGATCCTGCCTTCCCGTTGATGATCCCGCACCCCCCGCTTTCCCGGTATCCAGTGACGTACTGAAGTGGCCCGCTGATTCCGGGGCATGCACCTTTTGTATCAACCGGCCAATATCCATGCAGGAAGTGTATGGTCCACACGCACCGGGATTATAAAAAAAATCTGCAGCTTGCACTGATCATCACGGTTCTCTTTTTTCTCGTAGAACTTGCCGGGGGACTCATCTCGGGCTCGCTTGCGCTGGTCAGCGATGCCGGTCATATGTTCAGCGATGTGCTGGCGCTCCTTCTCTCGCTCGGTGCAATCACGCTGGCAACCCGGCTCCCGACCAAGGAACGGACCTACGGGTTCCTGCGGGCCGAGATCTTTGCCGCATTTATCAATTCCCTGTTGCTGATGGCCGTCAGTGCGATCATCTTATGGGAAGCGTACCAGCGCCTGCAAAACCCCGTTCCGATCGGGAGTGGTATCATGGGTGCGGTCGCAGTGACCGGTCTTATTGCCAATATCGCTGTGGCATACCTCCTGCACGGGAGTCACAACCTGAATGTAAAGAGTGCCTTTTTGCATGTCATCGGTGACGCGGTCTCATCGGTTGCGGTGATCGTCGCTGCTCTCTGGATCGCGTTTACCGGGCAGGTGTTCGTTGATTCCCTTCTGTCGGGATTTATTGCGATCCTGATCATTGTCTCGGCTGCCGGCATCCTGCGCGAGACCATTATCATCCTCCTCCAGTTCACCCCGCGATCCGTTGACTTTGATGCGGTAGTTTCGGATATGTCCTCGGTTAAAGGAGTTATCGGGGTGCACCATGTCCACATCTGGAGTCTCAGCTCCGAGATCCACGTGCTTGATGCCCATATTTATTCCTGCGAACAGGATGTGACAAAGATCGCTGAGATGAAGCAGGAGATCAGGAAGCGGCTTGAGAACTACCATATCCACCATTCCACGCTCGAAGTTGAATGCGAGGAGTGTGAAAATCCTGCAATCGTGGAGCCGGTCAACGGGCATAAGGAATGATCGTTAAAGGACGGCGGTGAGCATGCACCATCTTGTCCTGGATCTTTTTTTGAGCCGGGTGAATGTGGGAGTTATCTCGTTCATCAGCACTTTTTCCCTGCCCTGGAAGGAACGCAAAACCTGACTCCCGGCGACAGATACAGGGTACCTGCCCGTAGCATGACATAAGATTCTTTTAATCTCAAATCCATGTACTATTCCAATATTTCATTTCAAAGCGAGGGTAACCAAGCCTGGTCAACGGTGACAGACTCAAGATTTGTTGACCAAGTTTGGCAAAAGAGCACATTTATCAAAACTCAAAACCTTTTACTATCCTAAAACAAACATTATTCCGAGCGAGGGTATCTAAGCCTGGTCAACAGAGACGGACTCAAGATCCGTTCCCGCAGGGGTTCGCGGGTTCAAATCCCTCCCCTCGCATTCTTCTTGTGGGTAATAGGTATCTCGTAAATTTTGAACTCTTCTTGTAATTTTACACAGTTCTACAAATGTTACTTGTCTTGTGGCGCGCTATTTTGTAAAACAGTGCAATTAATCTCTGGCAAATCTAAATAGAGTTTTATTAAAATGTCAAAAGCAGTTGCATTTGTCAGTCCATTTTCATCTGGTCCTGGTGGATCTCGGTTCGAGTTATTGGTTGCCACGTTTTATTTGACATCAATGTTAAAGGGAGAAATTCCTTTAGGATATGACAATGGGGGGCTACTTGAATCTGTAAAATTACAACAAAGGAATAAAGGCAACCCCGTAGATGATGTGGTAATTCAATCTCAAAAAGGTGAATTATCAATTCAAGTTAAACATTCAGTCCGCTTTACCAACAATAAGTCTAAAACAAGTGGAAAATATCCTGAATTTTATGAGGCCCTTTCACAATGTTGGTCCCTATTCAATAGTGCGAGTTTCAAACGTGATATCGATTGTTTTGGGATTGCGTTCAACGAGGCGACCATTCCAATAAAAACAAGAAGTAATCTTAACGATACCATAGACTGGGCCAAACGAGAGAGAACTGTTAAATCCTACCTTAAACAACTCGGAAAGTCCGAGGAAAAGAAAAAATATTTTGATATTTTTCAGGATCTTTTATCAGATATTTCAGAAACCCATATCGATGATAAAACGACTTGGGAATTTATTCGTCATTTTGTAATTTTACCATTTGATTTTAATCAATCATCGGGTCATAGTACCAATGAATTACAGAATAAACTCCTTGATATCTCAAAATTTAGATCACCAGATAATGCAAAAACTCTGCTATCAATTCTTTATTATTTAGCAACAGATTACGCAATAACCGGGGGAGAACACGATTGTTTTTCATTAGAAAAACAATTACCAATGAATGTCTACGCACCTATCAATAACGTATCATCATACATTCTTCAGAAAAACTTGGAATTACAGCTTAAACAAAAAATTGATCGGGAGATAAAATCAAAAAAGTATATTCCGGGTTTATTCACCGAATCACCTAGTGCCAATGAAGATCTTCGAATTTTCTCTGATCCAGTTTTATTTATCCAAAAAATTGTTGAGGATTTACAAAGAGTTGATGTTTATCTCTATAACGAATTCGCTACCAAACTCAATTTTCCATTACTTAAAATTGAACCACCGAACACTTTTCGAATGCCGAATACTATTTCAGATGCAATAGATGCATCTGATATTCTAAAGAATTACGTATCAAGTATTATTAAAGATTTAAAAGATCTCGACCCTTACAAGGGAAAGAAAATAAAAAAATATGTGACAGATACGAATCGCTCACTTTTTAAGGCAGTTGACTACCGGTTTTATGGATGTATTCTCTCTGTTCAGCATGAATTAGAACGAATAGAGCATGGTCTAAATCTCATAAAATCTCAAGTTCTAATTATCGAAGGAAAAGCTGCATCCGGCAAAACAAATTTCATATGTAATTTTGCAGATCGGACATTGAGAACACGTCAACAAACATCATTCTATATTACTGGATATGATCTGTCGAATGAAGCATCAACGACTTCCTTAAGATTATATTTGATAAATCGATTTAATGAGGAATACGACGGAAAATTATCTCGGCTAAGTCTAGATATTGAAAAAATTTGTTTGAAAGAAAAGAAACCAGTGTTAATAATTATTGATGGAATAAATGAACACTCAGACCTCTCACACTTTGCTGGTCAGCTTGAACAAGTAATTGAAGAGTTTACATCCACAATTTATGTTAAATTTATTCTAACATGTAGATCTGAAAATTTTGATAAACGTTTTTCAAATTTAAAAACTGCAAGTTTCGCTGATAAGCTTTCAGTTATCCAAAATTTCTCCCATAATATTGCCCCAATTCATAAAAAATTCATGATACGCGTCTATTTTAAATATTTTAAACTTATTTGTCATCCGAGTGAAGAGGTGATTGATACATTTATCAAAAATCCTCTGATATTGCGATTATTTTGTGAAGGATACGGGTCTGAAAACGGTAAGAATGATGTTACGATTGGGCCCCTGTATAGTATCCATTTACCCATTCTTTTCGATAGGTACAATAGTAGAATCAGCAACCATTTTGAGAAAAAGTATCCCGATACAGGCTTTAAAAGAAAATACGGAGAGTTGTTGAATAAACTCGCTGATTATATGCTTATCAATAAAAAATTTTCAAATGTGCCTGTAAATTCAATTTCGAGTGAATTTGATAGAATTGTTGCAATATTAGTTAATGAAGGGGTAATTTTACGTAAGGATTTGCCCGATAAAAAATCTATCACACTCGATTCTGAAGTACTCAATTTTACATATGACGAGTTCAGGGACTATATATTGGCAGATTATCTTGTAAAGATAATTTCAGTTGACAATTTTGATCGTTTTAAAGAACTATTCGCGGAATTGGTTTCCCCAGATTGTCCGGTTTCGGAAGGGATTGGGTATTATACATTTGTAATATCACGTCGAGATCACAATAAAAGAATATTAGACTACCTAAAAACGCTAGACAATTACGACGAAATTTATATTAGAGCAATTTTTACTATTGATAATTCGTTGATTTTCCAAGAAGATCTTGAAACGATTAAACGACTTTTTCAAAAGGATAGTCACACCGTTGAATTAATTTATTCAGGTTTGCTCCATCGCCGAGATAAAACAGAATTTCCAATTCTGAATATTTGGTTATTCTTTGATTTGGTATCTCAACTCAACAAATCAGAATATATTCGTCTGATTCGACCCATTTTCTCATTGAGCCACAATTGGCTTGATGCGACATATGACGGTATAAAAAATATAATTGGTGGCTGTACCAAGTTAACGATAGAATTTGACGCATACACCTCATTAATCGAGATTTTAATTTGCTTATCACCAAAAGTAAATTCATATGAATTATTTTTTGAAATCGCAAAAAAACACCCTAAACTAACCACATCTTTGTTAAAAAAATATTTAGAAAATCCTGAATCATATGTTGGCGAAACAATGTGGCGCATACTAGCGTTCTCACAATTAAAAGCGTTCTATAATGATGAGATATATCGTTTGGCATTAAAAATTAAAAATACTGGATCTACAAAAAAGAATCCTGATCTTCAGACCTCAATTGATTTCTTGATATTAACAATGGAGGGTCAAAATGATTGAAAAAATCACGATCAATAAACCAAATAATAATCTCTATACAACTAGTGATTCCAGAGATGGTTTCTTAATTTGCCTTCCAGAAAAATGCACATACGATGATTTTTTAATCGCTGCGAAGGTTGAACCTAATTCCTACAGTTCTGCCCTATTATCAAGATTATATCATGGATTAAAAACGTCTTCGATAAAAGTCGATGAGGAATATCGTAAATATTACTCAAATGAGTACAAAAATTTACTCCATTTTTTGTTTTGGAAATATTGTATCCCGGTAAGCATATCAAAAAAAGTGTTAACAGAATTACATCCTGGGGAAACTGTATTTTATAATACATTTTCATCAGGATGTTCTTGGACCGCTGATGCATTCATTGACAATCATACCATGATGAAAACACTAAATGCAATTATTGATGAGGTTCGGAGGAGGTATTATGAAAATTCGAAGTGATTTCGTCACAAACAGTTCAACAACCTCCTTCGTTATTATTTCGAAAGGAGATTTCACCAAGAGGAAATTTTTTAATCTTGTAGGATTACAAAAGGGCTCACCATTAGTTCCCGTTTTTGAAAAATTGTTTAATCTATTTGAAGAAAACATGACTCAAATTGATGATTCTAATCAATTTGCCGATGATATTAACCTCAAAAAAATAATTGATGAAAGCTTAAAAACGGGGAAAAAAGTCTACCATGGTAAATTATCAAGTGATAACGGGGATGGCATAGAATCATATTTTTGTATGGATTCATTCGAAATGAGAAACAATATTTTGTATATTAATGCTGTCGATTGTTACTGGTGATGGCCATTCTCATCCATAAATATTTTCCAAAGCAACATTACTCCACACTCTTTAACACTAAAACCGGCTTTTTTTTACGAAAGGAAGATCCGGGTTTCTCATCACCATATTGGTCTGAATGTGGTCCGGAATTATTAGATATTTCAATAACACGATGGTGCGATAGAGGATGTCCGCGATGCTATCGTGAATCGAATACTGCTGGTAAACATATGTCAATTCAGGATTACCGATATATTTTAGATCAAGTCAAAAAAATGCCAGTTAATCAAATTGCATTGGGTGGGGGGAATCCGAATCAGCATCCTGATTTTAGTAAAATTTTACAGGTAACACGACAGGAATATGGTATTGTCCCATCCTATACATCAAACGGTAGAGGGTTAACTCAAGAAGTGCTTGAATCCTCAAAGAAATATTGCGGGGCTGTTGCAATAAGTGCATATCCCCCATATGAGGATCTCACAAACGCAATTCAAAAACTTACATCCATTGGAATAAAGACGAATATCCATTTTGTTTTAGACAAAGAAAGTATTCTGACCGCAATAAGCTGGTTGAAAGAACCCCCAGCATTTTTAATAAAAGTTAATGCCATGATTTTCCTTAATTTTAAACCGCTTGGAAGGTTTGAAAAAAAAATTGGTCTTTTGAAGGAAAGTGATCAATTAAAAACTTTTTTCGCTGAAACTCAAAACCCCCATCCCTATAAAATCGGTTTTGACAGTTGCTGTGTTTCAGGATTGGTGAGTTATACAAAAACATCTCCGCTTTTCTTTGATGGATGTGATGCAGGGAGATTCTCAATGTTCATATCCGAGGATATGAAAGCGTTTCCTTGTTCTTTCATGATGAATACCCATCAGGGTTACGATTTAAAAAATCACAATATAATCGATGCATGGAAAGATGGTAACGAATTTAAAGTAATTCGAAATCGGAAATGGGATAATAAGTGCAATAATTGTTTGAAAAAACAAATATGTTTAGGTGGTTGTCCCAGTTGGAATTCAATAAATCTATGTTAAAACGCGAATCTTAATTTCTATAAATATTTCAAAAATTGGTCATTTTTCAAAATCAACCGTTGATCCACGTTGATCAACCCTCGTCATCACATGTTTATTGAGGGTAAACGATCGAACTCTTAAATAATCGCATAATGAATATTCAAAAATTCCCCACAGGCAATTTCGAATTTTCTTTTACATCTCGCATCATTTTTTCACATTTTTCTATAAAATTTTTACATTTCCCCCACCTTTTGCCCGCGCCCAAAATTTCCCCAAAAATCCGGGCCAACGACAGCCCCGGATTCCACTGTCAGACGCATATCTTTGATTAATCTAACCAACTGCTTCAGGCAAATATATAACCAATCAAATGCTTGGATGGATAACAACAATGCTACTGAAATCATGCATGGTAACGGAGAGGAAGATGCG
>JANYKQ010000009.1 GCA_025358115.1 Methanomicrobiales archaeon
TATCACCGGATAACCGCTCTCGGGGACTCCGTCCCCGCCGCTAGGGCAACCCTAATCAGGATTCCATACGCGCAAAAGGTCTGTCGACTTTTGCGCTACAAATTACCGGAAACTTGGAAATCCTAAATCGGGAGAAGAACCAAAATTTTTAAAAAGTGTTTAATATTCTTCCCAGCGGTTTTTCTTTCGCAGGAGGAAATATGCGGCAACTGCAATTATTACCACAATTACTCCGGCAATGATCAGGGTTGTGGTATTGAGCCAGCCCGCACCGCTGCTGCCACCGGTTTTTGCCAGGGCAAGTTTGAGGTTGATGGCATCGGTTAAGGATTCGTTACCTTTGTCAAATGCCTCTTTTGCTTTCACGCGGGAGAACGCGTAGTTGCCCATGGTATGGAGATCCCGTGCCGATGAAAGGTATTGTTCTGCACTCTCTTTCTTGGCAATGATGATCGCAAGGCGCGGGTCATTCGTAATACTCTTGTTAACGGTGAAATACAGTATCAGGTCATTGGTTTTGGTAATCGGGGCCCGGGCATTTTCCAGTTCTTTTTCTGCCCATGCCATGTCAAGGAGTTTCTCCCCGTCATCTATCAGGCCGGTTGCCGTGTTGAGGGAGGCCTGGGCTGTGGCAAAATCTGCACTTTTTGCCGACTGGATGGCTGCCTGGGCAGCCGAGTACTTCTGTTCAGCGGCAGTGGTGTTGATTCCCTTCATGGCCTGTGCATTGATATCCGTGCGGAAGGAACTCAGATCTGCCTCCCGCACCGCGATATTCTGGACAACGTCCGTTGGATTGACGATTACCCGCTCGTAGGTGACAATGGAGGCTGGTATCAGTGCATTGTTCCCATCAAGTTGCTGGACAAGGACTATGGTCCTGTTCATGGATTTGGTTACCGAGGGAACTGAGCCTTCAAGGGATATCCGTAACGATTCTTGTATGGATGACGGGTACGAGAGGATCCATCCGGAGAGATAGATACTGCGCCCGAATTCCTGCGGTGCCGGCTGATCGATTCCGTTCTTGACCAATGTAACGGTCCATTTCGCATTGTTCAGATCGGTAAAGACCTGGAGCGTGTTGTCCTTGGGAAATGTATCGGTCCCGGAGGGGGTCATATCGATCTTAAACGAGGCACTGACATTTGTCCCTGCGGTAAGATCCCCGGTCGGGTTTATGACGGGATTTGATACCGTGACCGCTGAAGCGATCTGGATTCCGATAATGAGAAACAGCACGATTCCAAGACTCAGATTTCGTAATTTCATCCACAATCTCCCCTGTTTTTACGTTTTGCTCGATTAACTGGACTATCATTTTATAGTCATATAATACCTTTCATTTTTCTCCCCTGCTGGCGTAAAAATTACCCGGACCTGCGGGGAATCACGGTTGATTTCAGGAACAATATTAAAAAAAAAGGGCAGTGATTATGGCTGGACTTTTTCCCCGCAGGTATTGCAGAACCGCTCGGTCGGATCGAGCTCAGCATTGCACTTCCTGCACAGGATGACTTTCTTCTCCGGCCGGGGAATGGGAACCGGCACTGCCCCTCCCCCGACAATGACCGGGGCGCCGAATCCTCCCGGGGAAACAACGGTCGTGCCTCCGGAAGAACCGGGCGCTGCCCGGGTCGAGGCGGTCTGCCCCATCTCTTCGAGTGACTTGGAATGCACGCGTTCCATGCGATCCATGGCGCGTTCCTCCATCTGCTGCATGCGCTGGACATAGGTCTCCTGGTCCTTCATCCGCTGTTCGTACATGGCCTTGACCTGGTCGGACCCGTATTTTTCCTTGAGGGCGGCAGCAACCGCAGCACTGTCCTTTGCATTGAGGGCCATCAGCTGCTCTTCTGAAAGCGCCTTTGCCTGTTTCATCCGGGCGATCTCGGCGAGCTGCTCACCGGCTTTTCCATCTGCCATGGAGATCTGGGCCTCATCAGTGGCTGCGGAACGGGCTTTGAGGCGCTCCGCTTCGATGTCGGCAGCTTTCTGTGCCTTTTCAAGTTCAAGCGCCTGGTACCCGGTTGCATCTTCGCGTTTTGCTGCCTTCATCTTCCGCAGCAGCTCGATTCCGGCCTCGGCCTCTTTTACATCCTGGCTGCTGCCCTTGTCGCGCTTCTCGAGATCATAGTCATCGACCGTCCGCCTCCCTTTGACATCAGCATCAATCACTTCCCCTTTCATATCCAGCACGTGGCGCTGGGTGATGCTCTCGAGCATGAGCTTGCGGGCATAGGCGTTATCCTGCCGGTTGTTCTCGAAGAGGATCTTCATATCCGTCATGTCGTTGGTGCGGATCACCCGGTCCTTGTCGATGCTGTAGAGATACTTTTCGAGATCCTCGGCGTTCTTGAACTCGTTCATCTTGTCATCGGTGAGCCGTTCCCGGATCATCCGGGTGATCTCGTCGAACCGCTTGCGCTCGATCAGTTCACGCTCGCGATCTACCGATTCTTCGGCACGCTTGATCTCGGTATCCTTGACCTTGGTGGCAACGGACTGCTCATAACCGACCAGACCGATCTCGGCTTCTTTGCGCATCTTTTCGCGTTTTTCCAGCAGTTCACGCGACATGGTCCCGCGCTGCCGGATGATGTCCTTCCAGTAGGATTCATCATAGTCAAAGTAGGGGAGATGGACCAGCTGGAGTCCCCAGCGGGAGAGGGTTGTTGTGAGGTTGAACTCAAAGTCCTGTTGAAGTTCTTTCCTGAGTTCAAGGTTCCCGTACAGGTCCTCGAAGGAATAGCCCTTGATCTTTGACTGCAGAACATTGAGGAGCTCGTTCCTGATATTGGATAACAGATCGATAATTTCGAGATGCGGCCTCGATTTCATCAGGTTGTCGAAGAGAAGAATGGGTTTATCGACCTTTATCACCATCTTGCCTTTGACCCCGGCATCAAAATTCTCTGATGTGCGGAGTTCCCCAATGGAAAAATCAACAGGAATATCGCCATCATCAACGAGAATGATGGTGGTCTTCTCGTAAAAGTTCAGGGTCCGTAAGAATTCGAGCAGGCTGTCTGCCGTATAGGTTCCCGGGGGCAGGTCACCCTGGTATTTTCCGCCCTGCAGGAAGATTGCCTTGGTGCCCTGCATGACGGTAATCTTCTTGGTGAGTCCCAGGAAGTAGGAGTTGAGGTCACTGACTTCAAACCGGTGCGCCAGGTCGTTCGGGCGCCTCTGCCAGACATTGGACTTGCTTAAGTCGGGAAATGTATCCGGGTAGGTTGCGCTGGCGTACGTTGTCGGTGCATCAACCTTCGCACCACAACCTGAACAGAACGTTGCCCCGGATCTCACCGGCTGGCCACATTTGCCGCAGAGCTGACCCGACACCAGCTGACCACACTGTGCACAAAACTTACTGTTTTTTTTATTTTCTGCCCCGCATGAGCGGCATTTAATGGTATCAAACATATGAGATGCCCATCCCTGTATCTTACTTAATCACGAACTGTTATTTAAACATGAGGAATAAATTATGCCCGTTTAAAAAACCGGTAGCGAATCTCTTTTCTCACCTTTGGGTTGAATCAAAAGATTAATTACAATCCTGAATGGAGATTACCATTAACCAAAGGTGGTGTGAACTATCGTCATCTGTCCGAACTGTGGAAAAAATACTCCCGAAGGAAAATTCTGTGAACACTGCGGTGCGGCCGTGAGTACAACACAGACGTTCCAGCAACCCGCAGCCCCGCAACCGGTATATACCCAGCAACCTGTTGCAGCAAAACAGGAGAAAAATCCCGGGGCAGCTGCAATACTGTCGTTTTTTTTCGCAGGATCCGGGCAGGCCTACAATGGCCAGACATTAAAAGGCGTGGGAATTCTTATCGGTCTGATCATAACGTCGTTTATTCCCCTCATCCCCATCATTGTCTGGGTTTACGGGGTATATGATGCCTATACCACTTCCCAGAAGATGAACAAGGGAGAAATTCCCTCCATTGCTACCAGCACGTTTGCCGTTATCGCGTTCATCGTGGTAGAAATTATTATCGCGATTGTGTTCTTCCTCGTTATTTATGCGATGATCGTGGGAAGTTCCCCCGGCTATTATTACTAATTTTTTTCTTCCCCTTTTTTTATTCCCGTTCGTAATCGATCCCATTTTAATACTTGAAAAAACATATTCCGCCACTAGCGAGGTACTGATTCTGCATGGTGACTACTACATCGGTTATTGAATTTTTGGGAAAGCTGGTGCCCGGGTATGATTATCGCGCCAAGATGAGCCGGCTGAACACGGACCGCTCCGTGCGGGAGAAACTTGCCCGCGAGCTGCGAAAGTCTGCGGTGAATTTAAAGGAAGTGAGCGATCTCGCGTACCGGGATGGCAAACGGGAAGTTGTCGACCATATCAAGGATATGCTCAAGGCCATCGACCTGTTTATTGTCGAGATTGAAGATGCCCCGTTCGGCCAGTCACCGCTGTTCAAACAGGACAAGGTCTCGGATGAGGATATCGATCATATGATTGAGTTCGACCGCCAGCTGGTCACCGAGCTCGAAGTGATCACCAAGACCTCCGAGCTCATCTATGACCATGTCTTAAAAGGGGAGACCTCCGATATCATCATGCAGGTGAGGAAGCTCAAGAAGGAGATCGATGTTATGAAGAATACCTTCTCTGACCGGCTGGATTATTTCATGAAACGGTGAGGGGAAGATCATGGCAAAAGAACCTCTCTTTTTCAAGGACGAAGCGGCGATGGGCGATGTCTTTGAAGTGGCAAAACAGATAATCGAGCAGACGCGACTCTCTCGGGATGAGCGATCCCGCGTTGCAACCATCACCGAAGACCGGCTCAAACAGCTGACCGGCAAATTTATTGAATACGATACGATCAATGGCCAGAACAACGAGTACCGGATACGGATTCACCAGCTGCGGGTGAAGCTGCTCAAGGGCGAGTTGACTCCCGAAGAAGCAAAAACGGCCCTGGACACGCTGGCCGGAGAACGCGAGGAACTCCAGAAGAAGTATGCGGGTTTAGTCGAGCTCCTTGACGGGCAGATGAAAAATATCGATGCCGAGGTTGAGACCCTCAATACCCGGGAAGCTACCCTCATGCGGCAGCGGGACCAGTACCATTCGGCCCTCCACATGGAAGTGAAGTGGCTTGCCGAGGGGGAGCTCAAGGAGATTGCCGGGCTTAAGGAGAGCTTAAAGAAAAAACGCGAGTCGCTGGTGGAAGAAAAAGCCCTGATCTTCAACAAGAAGGCCGAGCTCGCGGAGTCCTTCTCCCTTGTGGAAGATGTAATTGGGAAGAAGACGACCCGGTACGTATCTGCGGATAATGCCCGGGCCAGCGAGCTCAACTTCCTCGCCCGGTTCGATATGAAGATGAATGCATTCCCGGTCAGGATCTTCTCCCCGCAGGAAGGTAAGACCTATACCGTGACCGACTGGAAGAAGCATTACCATTATGATGCCGGCCAGGCTGCCGCAGCGCCCGTTAAAGATGCGGCGGTCCCCGTCATTCCGGTGAATGCCGGTTCGGTGTATGCCATAGAGCACAAGGATCTCGCCTACTTTGGCAAACCGCACAAGACCGTTGTTGCGGAAGCGTTCTCGTACTGCAGCATCAGCGATTATGCGGATCTCGGGTTCGATACCCGGGCAGTTACGCTGACAACCCTGATGGGCGTGCTCCGCCCCATCATCCAGCAGGCCGAGGCGGGGGATTATTACCATGTGCTCGGGATTGCATCCCCGACCGGCTGGGCGGATGACGTGATTGCGTGGGTGAACGGCGATGGTTCGGGCAATGCCTACCTGAGCCGGAATGTGGCAGTCTGCCTGATCGATTCGGTGATCGGTGAGATCTATTACAACAGGAGTGACAACCGCATCCTCAGTTACATCGACTATTTCCGGCACGAGTTTGACCGGGAGCGGGTCGAGAAACTCAAGCCGATCATCCGGGCGGACTTTGAGAACGTTGAATATCTCGAATTCGAGAAGATGTTTGAGAAGACCAAAGAGGAGCGGTTCATCATCCGGCTGGCATTCTACGAACTTGAGCGGGAGAAAGTGGGGAGGATCAAGTTTGTGGAAGGGGTTGGTATGGTGTTCATGCGGTGAGGGGAGAAAAACTATTTTAGATTTTTTTTGCAAATTGCGTAAAAAATTTCGTTTTTACCTCATCTTTATCCCCGGTTCCTGAACCCCGCACGTACCTGATGCACAATAGTCTCTGCCTTCTGGATGAGTTCTTCAGGAATTTCTGTTACTCCTATCTCCACTAACGCATCCACACTCCATAAAACATCCTCAAACCACAAAAATCTTCCAACCACCCACCTTCTCAAGAATTTCCTGCCGCGCCCAAAATTTCCCCCCACAAAAAACCAATCCCCCAGCCCCCTTTCCCCCAAAAACCGGTTCGTATAACCCGCAGGTTCATAGTTTTTTAAATACCGGGTTGCCCCTCCTTTCATTACTGCAATGATCCACAAAAATTTCAGAAACCAAAACCGGGGGGCTGGCGAAACCCCATGACTAAGGGGAGGCCATCAATAAAAGCCCTGGAGATCGCGACAGGGATGGCGAAGAGCCGGGGCAGGTTATGGGAAGCACCGGCAAAAGCCGGGCTGCCGTTTGATTTTATAATCTTCTCCGGGTTCTGCACATGGTTTGTCAAGGTCCGGCGTACCCGTTCGAACGTGAGTGCGCCACCGGAGCTCCTTTTGCTCTGCACAGCCGCGATACGCGGGTTACGCCAGATGCCCGGGAGTGAGGTTTCGGCACGGGAACTCTGGACGCTTTCGCCCCACGGGACATGGCAGTTCTTCCGGATCGCTGATGATGCAGTAATGGAACTCCGGAGCGATGGAACGATCATGTCCGGTACCGGAACGAGTTCCCCGGATCCCCATCTACAGCCAGCGGGATCCGGTGTCCCGGTCCCTGGCCAGAGCTTGCCCCCGTCACCCCCGGGGAGCGTCATCTGTCCGTACCTCTCCTCTGCCCTGGGGAGGACCCGAGATCTCCTTTGATAAATCGGGCTTCTTTTTCAAAAATAAGCCTAAAGTATACGGTTTTGTTTTTCGATCAAGTCCCATAATCTGAATATATTCTCATAAAACGGAGTTTCTAAATCAGCATTTCTGAAATATCTGATTGCTGCACGATATTTGACAAATTACCCCATTTAATCGGGTAAAAATGATCCTTATTGGTACCTTTTGGATACAGGAACGGCATTCTGGTGACCTGTATTCCGGGAAAAGATTTACAACCCCATTTTCAAAAAACGCGTTTTTGGGGCTGTCTGTCCCCAGGCAGAGCGCATCCCGGAACCTCTGTTGGGATCGGCCCGGCATACCAGTACCCGGCCGGGCAGTATCACTTGAACCAGCCTCTCCTCCCCCCTTGGGGTGAACCTGATATCCCCCCCTCTCCTTAAAATGCCCCTTTTGCCAAAATAAGCCAAAATTGAACATTTTCCTTTTTCGACCAAATCTCATAATCTGAATATATTCCCAAAAAAACAGATTTCTAAATCACCATTCCGGAAATATGCGATTGCAGCACGAGATTTGACAAAATACCCGATTAAATCAGGCAAAAAGGATCCCTATTGGTACCTTTTGGATACAGGATCGGCATTCAGGTGACCTGTATTCAGTGACTCATACAGAACACACGATTTCAAAAAAACCGTTTCTTATAAATTACCAGGACAATTCACGCCAGAGACCGGCAAAAAAAGTATTACCGGGTCACCACGGTATGGGGGATCATCGCCATATCTGCCGGTAACTCCGGCTGCCCGGTTAACCGGGGCGGGTTGTACCCGGCAGGAACAATATATGCAGCCACCTGGGTTGCCAGCGCATCGGTGGTTGTCGTCACCATGTCGCACGACCAGGTGTTGTCACTTTTAATCATGGTGAGTGGCTTGTCCCAGAGTGGCTTGGGTCCCCACCAGCCATCGACAAAGATGTACACAACAACGTTGTACTGTGAGGGCTCCACTCCTGCCACCCGGCCCCGGATGGGATCCTTGCTCCCAAGCCTGGGAACCGTAGTAAAGACGATCGATGGTGCGGGTGACGTGGTCTGGGGGATGGTGGTGACGGTGGTCTTCTGGACAACCTGGACCTGGACGGGAACCGGTGAGTTCGGGTCTGACATCTCCTTTGCGCCAAGAAATACGCACCCTGAAGATATGGCCATCACGGCAGCGATCAGCATAGCTGCGATAAAAAATACAAACGTCCCCGGCCTCTGGGGGGATCCGGTTATTTTCATAGTTGTAATTCTTGGCTGACTTCATTAAAAACTATCGTCTGCGGTTTCATTCCAGCCCCGTGAAGCAGGATCATGGTTAATGTTCCCGGATCGTATGGGTCATCATCACATCTCCCCACCCATGCGCATTCGGATATTTTTGTACCGGCACATTGAATGAGCGGAGAAGTTCCCCGTGGGGGCGACTGACAAACTGCAGGGCCACGGGTTCATCACCGGGAAGTATCCTGACAAACAAAGGTGCGGGTTCAATCAGACGCCCGTCACAATCGGTCCGGCTTCCCACGCGGAAGAACTGGTGCCGGTATTTGAGAAACGATCCATAATCCCTCGATCCTGAAGCCCGGACAATCTTTGCTGTCCGCCGGTACTGGAATGTCCTGAGGGAGAGCGCTGATATGCAGGATTCTGAGGTGAACAGGTAGATATCCGACAGGTTATACTCTCCCTGCACCTCCCGGAGAATTTTTTCTGCCCTGGCAAGCCCCATCCTTGAAGGAAATTCAAAAAAAGGAATCATGCGCCCGATACCGGGAACCCGGTTCGTAATATAACTCGCATAGGAAAAACGGGGGGCTCCCAACCTTACCCCGAACCGGTTGAGGAGCCAATGGATGATACGGGAACCACGAAGTGGTGTGTCATCTCCCCATACAGGGATCCTTGGGGCAGAAAGGGATACGCGGGGAACGCTCTTTAATATTTCTTTTACCGGCAGCCGGAGCCGGGTATCGTCAAGGATAGTGCAGATATATCCGGTCTTTGAATTGATTGTCCCCGGAAGGCGAAGAATCCTCCTCGTGTCAGAAGTCACCTTCCGGTCAACTACAATCCCTTCAGCAGTAATGCGTTCCAGGAGCTGTAATCTCGCCTGTATTGCGAGCTTTTCACGGTCGTACGGACTTGGGCAGGGATACCGTTTTGGGTCATGCGCTACCACGTGAAACCCCTTGCTGCCGCTGAATGCACAGTAACGGATTTTATAGTTGTTCGCCCTGAGGAACTCAAGCAGCCGGAGGGTGTCACTTTTCGCATCTTCAAGATTTTGTATCGTGAACGGCGACCGGTCGATATCGAAGACGAGATCTGACGAGAGAAAAATATTGTTTGTCAGGGGGGTGCCGTACCTGCTGCCAAGTACTTCCGGGTTCAGCCAGCAGCTCACTGAATAATATACATCACGAGGGGCAAACCGGACAAGCCAGCTGCGGAGCCGCATCTCTTCGCGTATCCGGTCATCAATTTTTAAAAAATGCCCGTTTTGTAAGAACAGGCGGAAATGGCGATGGGGAAGATCGGAGAGGCAGCTGAGATCCAGCGGTGCCGTCCGGTAAAACTCTTTGATCGGATCGGTCATTGTGTGTTTCAGCGCCGTGTCTGAAGTAACATTCCCGAATGCTGCTGGTTGATAAATGCACGGAATCCCTTCAGAGCGTTTGCCGGAATTCCGCGTGCCTGTTCACTCCGGATGATCGATTCCAGCTGCATCTGAACCTGGCCTGCGTCCATTCCCGGTTCCAGGAGTGAGCCATACTTTCTCTGGATCCAGAACACAATGCGGGAATAATCAGGAGATTTTCCCCGTTTTGCTGTTCCTGAAGAGAGACCGGGGAAAACCCGGGCGGGCTGTTGAGGGAGGGGGGCCGGGCTTTTTAAATTCGGTGCACCTTGGATCGTTACTGGTTTTCCACACTGCTCGCAGAACCGGGAATATTCAGGAATTTTTTCGCCACAGTGCTCACAGTACATCCAATAACCCCACTCTGATACTGAATTGTATACTATACTACTAATTAACGGTTTACCCGGTAAAAAGGAAGGGATCGTATTTTCATAGAGACAAAACCTTCCCGTTGCTCTATGGACCCGTTCAAGTCCTCGTATCAGACCGGTAAAAAAGGGACGGGAAAATATTACCTGAGTTTTCTGATAACCAGCACTACGGCAACAAGCGAGATGACTGCGAGTATACTGCCAAACCCGGGCGTCTCGAGCGTTTTTGAGACCTGCATGGGATCTGCAGAGCTGACATACAATGCCGATTCATCATCCTTAAATCCGTCTTTTGTCAGCTTCACGATATAGGTACCTTGTTTGAGGTGAAGGCTGGTGGGAGTGGTTCCCTTGGGAGTATCATCGATATACACGTTCGCCCCGTCGGGAACAGAATTGACAAAGACTACGGTATCCGGTGCAGTATAGCTCCACGGGGTCGTGACCACGACGGTTGTACCGGGATCGACCGTGACGGTCTTCTTGTAGGTGCCGTATTCCACCATGGTCACTTCGAGGTTATGCACCCCCGGCGTTATTCCAGAGAAATCATAGGGGGTAGTCTTACCGGTGGGGGTGCCATCAAGGACTATGCTCGCTCCCGGGGGCGTTGAACGCACAGAGATGATCCCGGTCCCCGACGTAAGGGGCTTGAGTGTCACATCAACTTTTGTTGTCTTGTCCATGGCGAGAGTAACGGAGCGGGATTCTCCCATGTACCCGATCTTCGAGACAATAACCGAGTGTGTGCCCGGTGAAAGATCGAAAAACGAGGAGGGAGTTGTACCGCGTTGGACCCCGTCAACAAAGATATCTGATCCGGAAGGAGTCGAGGTGATGATAAGGGTTGGCAGGGCCTGCGATATTTCTATAACGGGCACTGTCGTTGTGGGAACAAGGGGGGCAAACTTCTGGATGCGGTTGAGACCAAGGTCAACAACATAGACATTGCCGGACTTATCAACAGCAACACCCGTAGGATTATAGAACTGGCCATCTCCTGTACCCACAGATCCCCATTTACCCAGGAACGTTCCCGTAGGGCTGAGTTTCTGGACCCGGTTGTTCCCGTAATCCGTCACATACACATTTCCTGCGGAATCAACAGCAATTCCCATAAACCCGTCGAACTGCCCGTCCCCGCTGCCCTGGGAGCCCCACTTGTTGACAAACATCCCGGAGGGATCGAACTTTTTCACAACACTGCCATGCCCGCCATTCCATTCAATGACATAGACATTCCCTGCCGGATCAACATCAATCCCGTTGGGGGTAGCAAACTGGTTGTCCTCAGTTCCCTTTGAACCCCATGCTAAAAGGAAAGTACCATCCGATTTGAATTTCTGGATTCGGTAATTGTTGAGATCCACCACGTAGACGTTTCCTGATTTATCGACAGCAATCCCCTCGGGAGCATGGAACTGCCCGTTTTCGGATCCTGTCGAGCCCCATTGTGTCACGAATTTGCCATCGGACGTGAACTTCTCGATGCGATCGCCACGAGTATCGCATACGTACACATTCCCTGAGGAGTCAACTGCGATTCCTCCGGTCATGTTGAACTGCCCGTCCCCGGTGCCCTGGGAGCCCCACTGGGTGATAAAAACTCCCGATGGAGAGAATTTCTGGACCCGGTTGTTCTGGGAATCTGCAACATAGACATTTCCTGAAGAGTCAACCGCAACATCGAGCGGGCTTGAGAAATGCCCGATGCCGTTTCCCGCCGATCCCCATTTTGTCACAAACTGGTACGTTTCAGAAGCAGCTGCACCCTGAACAAAGATGCAGAAGGCCAGAATACACAGTATGAGGAGAATTTTTTTTGACCGAATACTCTTTCCGGACATAAGTGGCTTTGGACCGTAATCTGTTAAAAGGATACCGACCCTTTTCGCCACAGGGAAGCGGAGAAATGCCGGGCCGGAATATGGCAGTAAATGGCAGGAGTGGGGTTAAGAAAAGGAGACGGAACGACTGCCGGATTTGTTTTTGTCTCCCGCTGGTTAGATCGTTATCCGGCAAAAACCCTGAACCGGCAGGAAAAAGTCAGTCAAAGAGGGCGAAGTTGTTCTTCAGGGAAATATAATGGCATAAATCCCTGAATATATCTGCAGGAATTCCGAATTTTGCAACATACAGTGAGACCAGGTTTTTTTCTGCATCGGCAAGCACCCCGTCAGCCATGACAAGATCGAGCAGAATCGCTATCAGTGCAGTCTTCTGATTCTCATTCAGGCTGCAGGCAACCAGGTCAACGCAGTCTTCATAGGGAGTGTTCTTAAAGGTTTTATACGCGAGATCAAACGTGGCCTGGTCGCCCCTTACGATCTTTTCCAGATCACAGGTCTCTGCATTCACAAATCGCCCATCCGCTGCAATCGCGGTGAGGGCTGCAAGAAAAAGGGCGGATTTCGGCCTAAGCGGAGCATCTTCACTATCGGGCCCGTCATCAAAAAACCCATCTTTGTATTTCATTATGATCTCCCATTACCTGTTGCAATTATTTAAGAGTACGGCAGTTTTAGGTTTGCCAGTTCTCCTTTGTCGCGATAGGACCCCCGGCCCGGTTCTCCCGGGAACCGGGGTCTGATTTTTTTGGGATACTACCGGTTACAATCCCTTCCGGTTCTTTTTCCGGGAACGGGAGACTGCATCCTCCAGTGCTGCAACGATCGTCTCCATGATCTTAATCCGGGCATAGTACTTGTCATTGGATTCGACAATGGTCCAGGGTACTGCAGGCGTACTGGTCTTTTCTATCATCTCCTCTGTTGCAATGCTGTAGAGTTCCCATTTTTTGCGGTTCCTCCAGTCTTCTTCCGTGATCTTGTATTTCTTCAGGACATCGGCTTCCCGTTCCTTAAAGCGCTGGAGCTGGGTGTCCTGGTCGATCTGGAGCCAGAACTTGATGACCACCCCACCGGATCTCACCAGGTAATCCTCAAGGGAATTGATCTCCTGGTAGGCCCGCTGCCATTCCTCCTCCGAGCAGAAACCTTCAACGCGTTCGACTAATACCCGGCCGTACCAGGTGCGGTCAAAGATGGTGATATCGCCGGCCTTTGGCAGGTTGCGGATGAAGCGCCAGAGATAGTGGTGGCTCTTCTCATCCGGAGTAGGGGCAGCTATGGGCTCAACCACGCTGCACCGGGGGTTGAGTGCCCGGTCGATCCGTATGATCGCCCCGCCTTTCCCCGCCGCATCGCAGCCCTCAAACAGAATGGTGACCGGAATTTTTTGGGTGTGGATGATATACTGGAGTTCGTGCAGCCGTTTTTCGCAGGCTTCAAGACGGGAAATATAGTCTGCTTCCGGCAGTGCTTTCGAGAGATCGATTGCCTGCATCAGGGATGACTGCACGGCCGGGCCCTTTGCCGCAGCCCGTGATTTTTTCGCAGGGGCTTCTGTCTCCACGGCCGATCGGGTCATGAGGGTCTCTTCCATGCGACTGAGGATCGTTTCATAGACTTTCACGATCGCAAAACGCCGGTCATTTCCCTCCACTATGGTCCAGGGCGCCTGTACAATGCTGGTTTCGGAGATCAGGTTCTCGAGCACGGGCTGCATTGCATCATAATCCCGCATCTTCCGGGGTGCCCTGCTGTCGTTTTCCGAGAACTCCCTGTGCAGGTCCTGGAATTTGTTCAGCCGCTTCTTCTGCTCCTTTTTGCTGACATGCAAAAAGAACTTGATGATGAGGGCACCATCGGCGGCGAGTTGTTCTTCCATGGTGATGATATCGGAGAGGGCCCCGGGAGGGAGCGGGGTTTTCTTACCGGCACCTGAGTAGGCCAGCAGGGCATCCGTATACCAGCTCCGGTCAAAGATTGCGATCTGGCCCTGCGAGGGAGTATTTACCCAGAATCTCCAGAGCAGCGGGTGTGCACGTTCAGTCTCATCCGGCTGCTGCGTGGAGTGGACCCGGTACCCCCGGGGATCAAGGGCATACGTAAGCCGGTTGATCGTATTGGAGATCCCCGAAAATCTCCAGCCTTCAAAGACCATGATTACGGGAATCTTTTTCTCATGAAACTCCCGCTGGAGCACACCGAGACGTTCGCGAAGTCCCTCAATCACGGCATCATAGGCATTTTTATCAAGAGTCTGGTTCAGATCGAATTTGTCAAACATAGGATAGTTTGTGGTGTGACTTCGGGGAATATAAAAGGAAGGTTATTGAGATCCCGGTTTTAAAAAGGTCAACAGATATTTATTGCATCTGAAAAATACATTGGGCCGGAGTACGTGAATTCTATGCACCTGCCACCGCCGCCCGATATCGTTTCATTAAGATTGCAGAAAATGAACCGGATATGCCTTTCCCTGCTGTTCATGGGTCTGGTCGCTGCCCTGGTCGTTGTGGCCGGGTGCACCCAGGTCGGGACCCTGTCCGTCACCTCTGAACCCGCCGGGGCTGATGTGAGCCTGGACAACAAGCTCCTGGGACAGACGAATATTGACCTGAAGGTGGATACCGGAGACTATCTCGTAACAATAAGGAAATCCGGGTACCAGGACTACCGCACATCAGTGACCGTGCGGGAAGGAGAGACAACCCGTGTCAACGCCATCCTGACTCCCCTGAGCAGCGGGACGGTCCTGAGAGATGAGACCATTTCCGTCCCGGCGGGTACCTATAAAGCGTACGGCTATTCAGTCAGCCCCGGGCAAAAAATGAAAGTGTCCATAAAAACCGACGGGGGTACCCTTGAACTGCTGGTCATGAACCGGAACAATTTCAATGCCTATGAGACCTATTTTACCATTCCGGGTTTTACTCCCGCAGTAACGCTCCTTGCCGATGAGCACGGCACTGAAATTACCCGGATCATTACCGCTCCTGCAACCACGTCAGGATCTGAGTTCCTGTATTTCGTGATCGACAACAGTGATATGCCGGCCGGGTGGGTCTCGCCGTATATGGGTAAACTGGATGTCTCCGCTCACGTGATCATAAGTACAGTAACCTGATCACCGCCACTTTTTTTCTTGAGTCTTTTTCCCGGAAGACAAGAGACGATAGTATGTCTTTACCGTAATGGAGTTTTCCGGTTTCTCTCTGCAGGGTTTCAGGGAATATGACAACGATTACTGCCGGGAGATCATCAGGCTCCCCTTATGGAAAAGAGAGAACGTTAAAATTTACGGATACGTAAAATCCGCAGATCCTTACCGGGCCGTGAAATTACGCCGGGTTTGAAACCCGTTCCGCTCAACCGGCAGGATTAATTCGCACCATACCCGTTCAGGATGATACCGGCTGGCGGTATACCTGGAAATCAATCCGGGACAGGATCTCCGGGATCTGCCGGATAGTGTCGCGGTCTTTCTCTTTCTCGGGTTCAGAGAGTTCCTCGTACGGTACAAGCGACGGGTGGATTCGCTTTGCATCGTCGCGTTGCTCACCGTAGCGCCATCCTCCCTCTGTCTTGTCAGTCATCCAGCGTTCATGCTCAAGGGAGGAGAGCCGCTCGGTCTCATCTTCAGAAAACCGGAATTCAAGGGGTGCGTCCCAGTCAGTAACCGGACCGATCTCGCAGCCCACCAGGGACAATTTTGTCCAGATGAAGTTGGCCTGCCTGCGGTTGGACTGACGGTATTTTTCCCCGTCAATCCCGTCTTTCTTTTCCGTAAGCGTACCGAGTTCATCCCAGCTGACCAGCAGACGGTTGGTCTCGCGGGTCAGTCCTTTCTCCTGCTCCTTGCTGCAATAATTTTCATGGATTGACCGTGCAAGGATCTCTTCTTCCCCGGCAAGAATGAGCTTGCTGTTGGCAGTGAGCTCAAACATATTTACCGG
This sequence comes from Methanomicrobiales archaeon, assembly GCA_025358115.1. GTDB lineage: Archaea > Halobacteriota > Methanomicrobia > Methanomicrobiales > Methanospirillaceae > Methanoregula. Next base: position 15,846 of record JANYKQ010000009.1, read on the forward strand.
GTGGATCTCCTGTACGCTCTTGAGACCTACCTGTTCATCGGCGATGAGTTTAGCAACGCTCGTATTATGATCCATGCGGACAATGAACCTGACATCTTTGCCGGCAGTATGCTGGTGGAGTGTTAAGGCTGCATAGAGCCCCAGGGAATCATCATCAAGACAGATATAGGCAACAAAGCCCCGGCTCAGGAGGGGGTTCCTGAGAAATTCCCCGTTCTTGAAAGCGGCCGACCTGACATCCAGGGTGAGCGCACCCAGGTCGCAGGCCTGGGTGAGTTTCGGGTACTGGATGATGAGGTTCTCCCGGATCAGCCCGGCGTTCACATCCACAAGGATGATCGTCAGCCGGGCCGGTTCCCCCTTATGCAGCAGGTACCAGGTCCGGGCAATCCGGGTCAGGATATTCTCTCCCAGCCGGCCGGCCCCAAGGATCACGATCGGCAGGGGAGCGGTCCCCTTTTCTGCCGACGGGAAGGCCGGGTACTGGTCGAGAAGTGCCCGGGCTCCAAGGGCATACTGGTTGAAGAACTCGATCCGGATAGACGAGTCTTTCCGTGCGGAAAAAGCGTGTTTCCTGATGATCCCGTAGAGTTGCGGGTTGATCACCTGGATGATACAGGTGAGTGCCTGGTGCTTTTTTTCCGGCACCATCCGCATCACGTTCAGGGCGACTTCTGCATTATCCTCATCCACATCATTTAAGGAGAGAACGTATGCGGCATTTTTCACACCGGCCTTTTTGAGCATGGTGGGATCGGAGGGAAGCCCGATCAGGACAATCAATCCCAGCATCCTGCAGGATTCAATGTACGTGTTACTTGAATTACTCTCGATGATGACCGGCTTTATTCCCCGCCGGACCAGGTCATTGACGACCAGGAATGATCGGGAATTCAGGCCACAGATGATGGCATGCCCGCGTTTGAAGCGGAGCGGTGCCGTATGGATCTTGTCCCGGACATACAGGTAAATAATCCCGGCGGAACTCGAACCGGCAAACGCACCGACTGCAATGCGGATAAAATCGGAATTTGCCGTGCCGATGCTCTCTTTTATCGCGGGAAATGCAATGAAAACCCCGACTCCCGTTCCGACAATAGCGAGCAGGGCCTGGATTACCATGTAGATATCAGGAGTATCCATGGTCAGTCCGGCCCCCCGGGATTGCCCGGCGACGGGTTTGCATCCTGCACCCCGGCCAGATGCGTTTTTATATTTTCGGTCAGGGTCCTGAAATACTGCTGCGCCGGTGGGGGGAATGCATCAAACCAGTGGGGGATGTTGATGAGATAATCCATGTTCTTTGTCGGCAGGATCTCTTCAATCCGGAACGGGATGATCATGAGGTTTCTTGTCACCGCCCGCGTCAGTTCGCGGATAACGTGGGGGGAATTATCCGAACTTTTTGAAAAGATCAGCACAACAACCCGGCTCTCATCAATCGCGTCGATGATCGAACCGGGAAAATTGGAGCCGGGGAGAACATCCCGGGGAGCAATCCAGCAGAGGATCCCCCCGGTCTCAAGATAGGAGCAGAGATCGGTGGCTATCCTCTGGTCAGGTTTTGAATAGCTGATGAATACCTGGTGGCGGGGTTTTGCAGAACCAGGCCTCACTCCTGCCGGGGAGCCCGGTGATGTCGCAACCTCGTCATCGATCATATCGGTGCCGGTACTTCCTGCAGGGGCCCAGCCGGCAGTCTCCTCTGCCTTTCCTTTCCACTCTTTTGCCTGCTCCCGGTAGTACTGTTCCCGGAGCGGGACCTTCCGGGAAAGCCGGAGGAACAGGGCTGTACATTCCTCAGCCAGGCGCCGGGCGGTTACCCGATCCCCGGCTGTTTCTGCTGCGCTGAATGCTTTGGCATTCTGTTGGATCTTCTGGAGGATATCGGCAGGAGTGTCAATCTTCATGGCAGTACAACGTCATCAGCGGGATTTCAAAAAAAAAGAATTTTATGAGGCCCCGAACTGCTTGTTCCATTCTTCGTGCTGTGAGAGATCCTTAGGAGTCAAAGGTGATTTTATCCGCGTAATGGCAAGAGTGAAATCCTCCATGGTAAGTGGACCGGCTTTTAAGGTCTTTTTCTGTAACTCATCAAATGAGAGTTCAGCCATATTCTCAATATTGTCATAGATATCTTTGTTTATTCTGCGGGTCATGCTCTTCATGGCATCCCGGCAGACGTTCTGGAGATCCCGACCGGAATAATGCTGATTTACAGACCGCTCGCCTATATTTTCGAGGTCCAATTGTGATATGTCAAGCCCTTTGGTCTGGATTTTGATGATCTCCTGGCAGGCTTTCTTGTCGGGAAGGGGAATATGGATGCGTTTAGGGAACCGGGACAACACGGCGTCGTCCAGTTTCCAAGGGGTATTGGTTGCAGAGAGGGTGAGAATGAGTTTGTCGCTTTTTTTATCCTGGAACCCATCCAGTTCAGTCAGGAGTGATGCCAGCACTTTGCGGGATGCTTCACTCTGATCGTCATCTCTGGACATAGTAATGGAATCCAGTTCATCGATGAATACAATCGAAGGGGCATGCTTGCGGGCAGATTCATACAAGGACGTAATGAGCTTTGAGGAGTCTCCCACATATTTTGAAATAATACTGCTTATTTTTACATTATAGAACGTTGCTTTGAGACTACCTGCCGCAGCAGCAGCGAGCAGGGTTTTTCCGGTACCGGGCGGACCAAAGAGTAAGATACCCTTATCGGGTTTGATGGACTCGGGTTTGCTCAGCCCTGCAATCACCACAGTCTCCATGATGAGACTCTTGACTTCCGCCAAGCCCCCGATATCCTTCCATGTCACGGTGGAGGTCTGGATCTGGGTGTCTCCAAAACTGCTGAAGTCATCCTCGGACTCACTCCCCCTCTCTCCCCGTTCAACCACCGTTTTCCGGGGAGCGGTTCCGGCAGTCTGATCGGCTTCATCCCACCGTTTCGCCTTGTCAATATGCGCCTTCATCTGGTCCGGAACTTTCTGAGCCAGCTGCCGTTCCACATTGGCACAAATCTTTGCATACTTCTTGACATTCTCAAGATCATTCTTCGCTAATGCAGCTTTGTACTTCCCCTCGGCTTCCTTCAGCTGCGAATACAGAACTCCGGATAAATCGATGTTCATTGACTCCTCCTCACCATGCTCCGCTTGCCTACTATCTAAAATATACGGCAATTGATTATTACAATATCGCTTTTTAGTTCCCGATCTCCGTACGGGTTAAAAAAATGAAAAATTATTCGAGTTCTTTTTTCTGGGATTTGACCGTATCAGGAGATGCGTGGGCCGCACCCTCTTTGCCTGCCCGTATGGTATCGAGAATATCCCCGAGATCGTCTTCTGCTTCCACCCCGACTTCCATGGTGCCGGAGGTCATATCGATGATCGCATTGATCTGTGCATCATCATCCATGGTATCGAGCTTCTTCCCGATGAGGTAACTCTCCATCTTTTCGGGATTGATCTTTTTGAGCTTCCTGACTACATCTGCCGGGAGATCTTTTTCACGTTCCTTTAAGATGAGAATATTTGAAACGGCCTGCAGATCTTTATCAATCTGGGCTAATGAAGAGAGTTTCATCTCCTTTTTCTGGAGATATGTCTTGATCTGCCGGGCATAGCTTACTTCTTCGGACTTCGAGGAGGATTCTTTTGCCAGATCGTATGTGCGCTGGACTTCCTGATCTATCCGCCGGACCTCTGCATGGATCGTTTCGATCTTCTTGTTGAGCTGGATCTCGGTAACCTTGAGCTCGTCGACACTGAACGTATCGATGGGATTTCCTCCCCCGAAAAGAGAGGATAAAAATCCCATGGATTAACTCCCCTCAGTGTCCTTGTTCTCCAGTTGTTTTTCCATGGATACCAGTTTCTGGGCTGACTCTACATCGATTGCGCCGGTCTCCACGCCGCTCCAGGCATCCAGGAGCTGTTTCTCGGTGTCATCCGTGGATTGTTCGAGGCTGAAATCGGTGAGTGACCCCTCAAAGACACTGTTGAGATTATTGAGCACGTCATCAAAGCTCTTGCCCTTGAGGTTGACACTTATCAGGTTAGTTTCAAAATTCGAAGGATCGATATTGGTAATCTTTGACCAGATGGGGCTCTGTTTGAGCTCTTTCTCATATTGCTTGATCACGACGAGGTTTGAAATGAACATGTACTCCTTGTTCATGGTCATGAAACCCTTGAACTTCAGCTGGGCCTGCATGTCGAGTTGTTTGAGTTTCTGGGCAAGGATCTTCTTCTGGATAAGATCGGCGCCAACCCCCTGCTTGAAGGTGTCTTTTTTCTGTTTCTCAATTTTCATTATCTCTTTTCGGGCAAGCTCGACATGGTTCTGGAGCCGCATCTCCTCCTCTTTGAGCTCGCGGATATTCAACCGTTCAACAGAATTTCCTCGTAAGAAGTCAAGAATTCCCATGTAAGTATCCTCATCTCGATATTATTGACCTGACTTTAAATATTTATTCAAAGATGGATTTTTGGGGGGATTTAGGATTAAACTGATAATTCCACTCTGTTATCCCCGGTTCCTGAACCCAAGACTCACCCTGTGCACAATATTCTCCGCCTTCTGGATAAGTTCTTCAGGAATTTCTGTCACTCCCATATCCATTCTCATCCTGATCTGTCCGGCTAATTCCTGCGCTTCTTCCTTCACGTCGCCTTTGGAATAATGAGCGAGATCGAGGAGATACTTAAAGGCTGTTGGAATATCGCCGGTCAGCATATTGATCAGGACGAGATCCCCGCAATAGGATGCAGACCGCTGGAGATCATTGGCAGTTACGCTCAGGGTGAGGGATTCGGTATAGGTGACCCGCAGGAAGAGTGCCAGGTCTTTCTGGAGTTCAAGCACGGACTGGTACCGTTTACTATGATTTTTTTCCAGGCACTTCATGATTATCGATTCAACCGGTTGTGAGCCCGGTTCAACAGATGATGGCAGTGCCGGGTTTTTTGATGCAATCGCACCCATGACGGCAACCATCGAATCGCCGGTAAACGGCAGGTGCCCGGTCACGAGTTCATAGAAGATCACGCCAAGCTGCCAGATATCGGTGCGTTCATCCTTGTGCTCACTGCTGATCTGTTCCGGCGCTGCGTAATACGGGGTGAAGGATGCAGTGGTAGTCGATGTCGACTCGGAGATCACGCGGGAGAGTCCCCAGTCTGATATCTTCGGCAGGCCGTTTTTTATGAGAATGTTCTGCGGTTTTAGGTCCCGGTGAATTATCCGGTTTGCATGGGTAAATTTCAGACCTTCACAGACATTGAAGAGAATCCATGCTGCTTCCTCGCTGTCGATCGGTTTTTTCCGGTCAGCAAGGGAACTGTCACAGAGTTCCATCTCGAAATAGGGCAGCGGCATGATATTGAAATCATAGAGTTTCACGATATTGGGATGGTTGAGTTTAGTCCAGTTCTGCATCTCGGCAATGAATGATTTTCCGGTGGATGCGTCCATGGATATCGGGATCTTCACCGCCACAAACTTCCCGTCCTTCCGTTTTGCCTTAAAGACCCGGGCAAACCCGCCTTTGCCGATGAACTCCGACTCGGTATACCGATCGGAGAGATCCGGCGGGAGTTGTTTTAAGGTGAGGGGCCGGGGAGTGAACCGGGAGACGGGACTTTGTGGCGGAGTTGCTGCGACATCTTTCTGAGGGGTAAGGGTCATCCGGTCTACGACATCGATCCAGAACTCGTGGGTTATGTCATACGTTTTTTCCTGCCCGTAACGGCAGTGGACGGTGATCTCGAGCGGAATGTTGCCCTCCTTCTTTGGCAGGATGCCAATCTCGACAGTGGTGCTCTTCCCCGCTTCGATATCGGTGGGCTTGATCCACCGTGTCTCGAACTCGCTGGAGAACGAGAAACTCACCCCGGATGCGTGGGCATCCCCGCTGTTGGTGATCTGCACACCTACCTTGTGCCACTTGTCCGCAACAAGACGGGTGTGATCGAGCACGAGCGTGAGAGCGGGTTGTGCGGAAGCCACAAACGCATCGAGATCCTTAATCGCATGCTCAATATCGGCAATCTTTTCTGATGCGAGCTTTTCCTGCAAGGCTTTGGGAACACGCCCGAACTTCCCGGCTTTTTCGAGAGATGAGGCTGCCCTCTCCCTGAACGCGATTATCGCTTTTCTCTGCTCCTGCCACTCACTGCAGGCATGGATGAACTCTTCGTACTTCCCGTTGTCAAACAGGGAGATAATTGCCGGTTCCGTAACTTCGGACTTCAGGACTTCAGCTTGAGCAAACACTTCCCGGATCCGTATGATCTCTGCAACCGTTTTCTCCGATCCAATGATTGCTTCACCATAGTTTTCTTCCACAATCTGTTTACGGATTGGATCTGTTGAGTGTGTGACAACCGCACCTTCGGTTTGCACTGTTGAGAGTACGGTGTTTGCCTGTGATAATTGCTGTTCTGCAAGGTTCCTGAGCATCTCTTTGGCGCCGGGGAAGTCACGTTCCCGGATGCTCCTGAGAATGGGTATGAGTCCCTCTTTTATCGCGGGAGAACTGGTCTCCTTCTGTACTTTTTCCACATCGTCGCGAAGGTTCTGTTCAATGATCTTCAGCCTTTCCTCCTGGACCCGCGTGATCTCCGCAATCACTCGTTCCGCATTGATAATTGCATCGCCATAGTGCTCCATTGCAACCTGTTCGCGGATGGGATCTGGAGAGAGATGGGCTGCATCTTCGGCTGGCATCGTGGAGTGTGCGGTATATGCCTGTGATACCTGCTGTTCTGCAAGGCTCCTGAGTTTTTCTTTGGCGCCAGGGAAATCACGCTCCCGGATACTCTTCTGAACGGGTATAAGTCCCTCTTTTATCGCGGGAGAACCGGTTTCCTTCTGTACTTTTTCCACCTGTTTGCGGAGATCCTGTTCAATGATCTTCAGCCTTTCCTCCTGGACCCGCGTGATCTCCGCAATCACGTTTTCCGTATTGATGATTGCATCGCCATAGTGCTCTGCTGCAATCTGTTCGCGGATGGGATCTGAAGAGAAATGGGCAACTGCACCCCCGGTCGGGAACGTTGAGAGTGCGGCATTCGCCCGGGAAAACTGCAGTTCAGCAAGATCTCTGAGTTTTTCTCTGGCAGTGGTGAGATCGTGCTCCCGGATGCTCTTGAGAACAGGGGTGATCTCCTCTTTTATTGCGGGAGAACGGGTCTCCCGCTGAACTTTTTCAGCTTGTTCGCGGAGGTTCTGTTCAAGGATCTTCCGGTTGTCCTCATCCTGGCGTATTATCCCGGTCAACTGCCGGTAGTCCTTCTCTGCCGTGTCAGCCAGGGAAGGGTTCTTCAGGTTTTGTTCTAGAGAGGAAACGATGCTGGCAGTTTCCGGTTGTTCAACCAGGTCCGGATACAAGTTCTTCTTTGCTTCAAGATCCCGGGCAATTATTTCGAGACGGTTGATATCCAGTTCTGACTTCCGGAAGAGGGAGAGCACAGCATCGGTATTACGGGGAAACCCTCCTTCAAGTTCCGGGATCGTATACCCCTTTGCCTTCCATCCTGCAAGCACTGTCTCACACGTAAGCAGGGCATCGAGAGGATCGTTAACCCGCTTCAGGGTTTTTTGTGCATCACTGTATCTACCGGCGGTGATCTGATTCCGTGCTTCCTCAAAGGAACTTACAGTCAGTGATCCATACCGGGTGAGTTTCTCCGCCTTTTCGTACAGGCGGGAGAACAACTGTTCTGCATCCTGCTGCCGGGCCCGCTCCTGCTGGTCATGCAGGATCTGCTGCTCCAGTGCTTCGATCTCCTTTTCAACAGAGGGAATATTTTTCGGATCGTGCAGGTGTGATTCAATGTCCGCGATACGCCGGGCAACCCGGGGATCTGCGTTTTCTGCGCTGAGCGATTGTTTCAGTTCCTGTATCCGGTTCTCAAGGTGTCGGAGCCTGACAAGATCCTGTTCAAAATTCTTAAATGCTGTAGTGATGGTGGCGGGGTTATCTGTCCTGAGCAACTCAAGAGGTGTGGTGGCATATCCTTCCTCTTTCCATTGCATGAGCCGGGTTTCGCATGACACAAGGGAAGTGATCGCATCCTCTGCGGTGATGAGCATTGTCCGGGCTGCATCATATGCTCCCGAACGGTTCTGTTCCCGGGCTTGTGTTATGAGTGCCTGGACCGGGTTACGGAAGAACATGAGCCCGGAGGCTTCCTGTTCAACCAATGCGATCTTTGCCAGCACGGATTCCGATTCCCTGCGTTCCCAGTCATCTGGTGGCGGAGGGGTTGGCAGGGCCGGCTCTCCCGTAGGCCCTTTCATTAAGGGTACCTGAAGTACCGGTATTACCGGGATTTGATCCCCGGCTGGCTTTCTCTTCATCCGGTAGAATGCATATCCCCCGCCGGCAAGGATTACTACTCCGAGGATGACGATGACGGGCAGGACCGGATTGGCATTGCCGGTGTCCGAAGGTGATGGGGATGAGGGGGTACTCTGAACCCCCGGGGCCGGGGTGGAGGCGGTCAGGCTCGCATTGCTGCTTCCCGAAGGTGTCGGTGATGAAGCGGTACTCTGCATTCCCGGTGTTGCTGAAGTAACCAGCCGGATTACCGGTGCCGGGGCTACTCTTCCCACTGCATAAAGGTGGATATCATAACTTGCGACATAGACGATCCCGTTTGACACGGCCGGCGATGATCGGATGTCAGCGCCAGTAGCAAACCGCCATTTCTCTGTTCCCGATACCGCATTCACGGCGTACAGGTTGCCGTCATAACTCCCGATATAGACGATGCTGTCGGTAACCGCCGGCGATGAATACAGGTCACCTTTCGTTGCGAACTGCCACCGGTTCTTTCCTGTGACGGTATCCACAGCATACAGCTTGTTATCATTACTGCCTATGTAGACAAGTCCGTTTGCAACCGCCGGGGATGACGATATACCGTTTTCCGTGGCAAACCGCCACTGCTCCTTCCCGGTCAGTGCATCGACAGCATACAGGTTCTTGTCCCAGCTCCCGACATAGATGACACCATTAACCACGGCCGGGGATGAATACACAATATTTCCGGTGGCAAACCGCCATTTCTCCGCTCCCGTTACCGCATCGATCGCGTAGAGATTTTTATCTTCACACCCGACATAAACGACCCCGTTTGCGACCGCCGGGGATGACCGCACCCGTCCCGTTGTTGCAAACCGCCACTTCTCTTTTCCGGTAACGGCATCGACTGCATACAGGTCGTAATTGTCGCTCCCGATATAGACAACCCCGTTCGCTACCGCCGGGGATGACCAGACATAATTTCCCGTAGCAAACCGCCACTTCTCCTTCCCGGTCACTGCATCGACTGCGTACAGGTAGCTGTCCGCACACCCGATGTAAACAACGCCGTCCGACACCGCCGGAGAGGATGCGGAGACCGCACCTCCCGTAGCAAACCGCCACTTCTCCTTCCCGGTCACAGCATCGACAGCATACAGGGCGTTATCCGGACTCCCGATATAGACGACCCCGCCTGAAACCGTTGGTGATGATGATGACACTGACGTACCCGTCACGAACCGCCACAGCTGAGTATTGGATGGCACCATCCCGCCCGCATCGTACACGCCAGTGTGCTCCGGGCTGGCGCGGAACATCGAAGCGGCAGCAGGGGTGAGAGAACTATCCGGTATTGTCTGGCTTTGCCCTGCCAGACCCGGCTGCTGACCGGAGCCCGGCGGGGTCTCGAGCTGGAGATATTTCCATCTCGTTTTGGTATTGGTGTCGTCGCTGTATGCGCTTACCCCGAAAAAAACCTGGTCCTTTTCTGCATAGGGAATCGTCAGGTTGACTGTTCCGCAATTGGGTACCTGCCAGAGGGGCTGGCTGTACTGGTCCTCCCCCTTGTACACAAAGAACCGGACATCTCCGGATCCTTCCCTGCAGGCTTCCCCGGAAAGATGCACAAATCCACCAGAGCCGGGAATGGTAACACGTATGACAGCATCCCGGTCATACCCGGTAATATTGACCGCAGACGGAAAAGCGTAGATTCCTTCCGGATCGAAGGGAATCTGATCAAGGTTCGGGTTAACACCCCGCGTGATCACCGGCTTGGCTTTTGGGGCAGAGGGTATGCCAAACCAGTAATTCCCGTTTTTTTTCAGGTATTCCAGATTGGTATACCCGGCGCTGTCCCGTGACTGGAGCCAGATGCCATTTTCTCCATTCTGCGTAACGGGAAATTTATCGAAAAGAGAAAAAGTATCTGCGTGAACCGGCACAATTATGAAAATACATAAAAAAAGGATGAAGACCGGTAGTGGCCTGAGGTTCATACTCTTCAATAATCCCTGATCGATTAAAATATTATACTATCTTGTTTTATTCCGGTTTTTTAATTACTTCTGTACAACCCTCAATCCTGACGGCCCCCCCGCTCTTTGTCATTCCATGTTCCTGAATCCAAGACTCACCTTGTGAACGATTATTTCTGCTTTCCGGAGAAGTCCATCCTCAATTTTTTTCTTTCTTTTTTGTTACCCAATATTTGATCCCGTAACAACACTATCTGCGATGGTAACATCCCCGCTACATTTGCCATCCATATCACAGTTGTTCAGAAGATTCGTCCTTGTAAGAACAGAATCCTTTATCGAAATATTGAAAATATTCTGGATATTTCCCCTCTTCGATACTTCTTCGGTGACGTGACGGTTTATCTCAGCGAGGAGACCTGTGAGATCTTTTGGATCGTGGCTGAAGGCCGTTATTTCAACCATGTCCATGTCTTTTGCGATACCGAGTTTGATCACCATATCCTTTTGAGTGACTTTTGTCTTTCCATAATACCAGGATTCAAAATTATTGGCTCGCCGAAGCGTACTGATATGCCGGATATCATGGTGTTGAATCACACTCTGGAAGAGCTTCAGTTGAGTTGGTGCGTCGAGATTTCTGGGAACTGAAAATATTTTTGTATCCCGTGATGGGAGGGATTCGATGAGTTGTTTGAGTGATCCGATATTCACTTGTTCTTTTGTCTCAAAGATTGGACAGACAACCTGAATTTTGAGTGGATCCATGTCGAGCGATCCGGGTTTCCCCTGTGCATCCTTATACCGTATGTGGCATTGTACATCGGTTCCTTCCTTTGCGCAGATGGTCGGTTCGAGGTAGAGACTCACCGTTCTGTCATTGTTCGGATTGATAGTCCCGAGTTTAATTTTCTCGTTTTCATAGGGATATTCTTCCGGTTCATGCCGTTCCAGATAAAGAATTGCACGATCAAAATCGGGTTCTAAAATAACATTGTGAATGGTGAATGGCGTTAGATTTTTCACTGAGATTTTCAGGCGAATATACCCGGCATAGAATTCATACGCACGGATGATCTGGAAGTCTTGGGACGATATTGTTTTATTTGGGAATTGATCCACAGATGAGGTCGTACCCTTTTCAACAACAGCGATCCAGAACTCCTGCACCTTCCGGTATTCCCTGCCATCAACATTCTTGTACGTAAGGATTGCTTCGAGCAGGACCTTGCCGGCATTTTTCGGCATCAGGGTAAATTCGATATGAGTTACCGTGCCTACCGGGACGGAGACTGGCTTTATCCCCTTGGTCTGGAACTCTTCAGAGAAGGAAAGCAGGACATCGGTTGCATTGGCGGCACCGGTATTTTTCAGGGAGGCCCGGGTCAGGACCCATACGCCCGCTGTGAAGGTCGTGGTCTCAAGCCCGATCTCCAGATCGGGGGTTGCCATTCTCCGGAATTTCTCGAGACCGGCAATTGCATCTTCGACTACAGATATTTCCCGGGCCTGGAATTTTGATTCAACGTCCGAACGCAGGCTGTCGGGAATCTGACCGAACTTTCCTGATTCAGCGAGGAGTTGCCGTCCTTTTTCCTTGAGTGCGGTAAGTTTTCCCTGGTATTCCAGCTGCTGTTCAAAATTCTGGAACGCTGAATTGATCGTTGCAATATTTTCAATTTTCAACTGCTCAAGAGAAGACGTATCATGTCCTTTTGATCGCCATTCTGCAATGCAGTCTTCCTGGTTTTTAAGGTTAGCAATTACCCGTTCTGCGGTACTGAGCGTTGTCCGTGCGGATTCATAGGCACCTGAATTGTACTGGTTTTTTGCTTGGGCAATAATTGCCTGGGCCTGGGTTCTGAAGAGTACCAATGACGAGGCACCCTGCTCTGCCGCAGTGATCTTCCGGGGGATGTCGCTATTTTTGACCAGCGTTGCTCTTCTCCTCCGGTAGATGACATATCCTCCAACAAGAAGGAGCAATAGTCCGAGAAGAATTATAGAAATTGGAATGTTTGCGATACGATTGGTTGGATCGGATACCGCTGAAAAAATACCCTGAATACTTGGAATGGTGGCTCCTCCAATCGCATACAGGTTGTTATCAGAATACACATAGACAACACCGTTTGCAACCACTGGTGCTGATGCTATTGAAGACCGCGCAGTAAATCGCCACTTTTCTTTGCCGTTTGCTGCATCAACTGCATATAGGTTATGATTGTTACTCCCAACATAGACGACGCCATTTGCTACTGATGGCGATGTAAACCCTGTAGACATCGGATCAGATTTCCCTATACTGAACTTCCATTTCTGGTTCGCCGTTGCGGCATCAATCGCATACAGGTTATTTTCGGAATCCCCGATATAGACAACGCCCCCCGTTACCGCCGCCGAGTCTTTAACTATACCGTCGGCAATAAACCGCCACTTCTCTTTCCCTGTAGCAGTATCGAGAGCAAACAGGGCCCATCCCGGTTCTGCATAACCCCCAATATAAACAACACCATCCGCTACCGTTGGTGTTGTACCGGTCCCGAGACCCCCAGTACCAAATCGCCACATCTCTCTCCCGGTCGTGGCATCGACTGCATACAGGTTCTCATCTGAACTATGGACATAGACGACACCGTTAGCTACAGCGGGGGATGAAGAGATGCGATCTCCTGTTGTGAACCGCCACTTCTCTGTCCCTGCTGCCGCATCAACCGCATACAGGTTCTTATCTGAACTACCAACATAGACGACGCCGTTTGTTACAGCCGGTGATGAATCCACACTACTCCCCGTAGCAAACCGCCACTTCTCTGTCCCCGTCGCAGCATCGACCGCATGCAGGTTCTTATAACTACCAACATAGACGACGCCGTTTGTTACAGCCGGCGATGAATCCCCACCATCTCCCCTAGCAAACCGCCACTTCTCTTTCCCTGTTGCCGCATCGACCGCATACAGGTTATCATCCGAACTCCCGAAATAGGCGACGCCGTTTGTTACAGCCGGCGATGTGCCACGGATAATTCCCGAATTAAAGTGCCATAGTTCTGTATTGCCCGGTTCAATGCCGCCATTATCAAAGACGCCGGTATGTCCGGGATTGGCACGGTACATTGCATCGGCAGCGGCAGCGGGTGATATGAGAAGCACAGGAATGAGAAGACAGAGACATGTACAAAAAATTGCGATCCCGATACTCTTCCCGCGACCGTTCATGCTTTCCTGTTGCTTCATGTGTCAAGGGGGGTCATCGGCAGTGCGGATAAATGTTGTGAAATAAAAGTTAAAGGATACCGTCCCCGGGAAAATCACTGCAGAGCGATGAGACACTTGCGAGGAAGTGATGGCATTTCCCGAACCTCAACCCTTTTTCCTGAAACCCACACTTACCTGATGCACGATAATCTCCGCTTTCTGGATGAGCTCTTCAGGAATCTCTGTCACTCCCATATCCATTCTCATCTGGATCTGTTCGGCTAATTCCCGGGCTTCCGATTTCACATCACCTTTGGAATAATGAGCAAGATCAAGGAGATACTTATAGGCAGTTTGAATATCGCCGGTCAGCATATTGATCATGACGAGATCCCCACAGTAGAATGCTGATCGGCTGTAATCCTGAACGGTCACACTTGTTTTCAATAAGTCCGCGTAATTTTCCCTCAGATAAAGCGCAAGATTTTTCTGGAGTTCAAGAACGGACTGGTACCGTTTTGCCGGATCTTTCTGGAGACATTTCATCACGACAACGTCTATTACATGGGCATCGGGAGTAATTTCGGAGGGACGTTTTGGATCCTTTGTGGCGATACCCATCCCGATCTCGATCATACTGTCACCCTGGAACGGTAACACACCCGTGACGAGTTCATACAGGATCACACCGAGCTGCCAGATATCAGTCCGTTCGTCTTTTGCCCGGTTGTTGATCTGTTCCGGTGCCGCGTAGTAAGGAGTGAACGATGTCGCAGATGTGGTTGTTGCCTCGGAGATAACCCGCGAAAGGCCCCAGTCTGAGATCTTCGGAACGCCATTTTTGAGGAGGATGTTCTGGGGTTTCAGGTCACGATGGATAATCTTGCGGTCATGTGCGAATTTGAGCCCTTCACAGATGTTGAACAGAATCCATGCAGCTTCTTCGCACTCAACAGGCTTCACCTGATCTGCAAGTGCACAGTCGCAGAGCTCTTCCTCGAAAAACGGCATCGGCATGATGTTGAAATCGTAGAGTCCCACGATGTTGGGGTGGCTGAGTTTTGTCCAGTTCTGCATCTCGGCTATGAACGATTTCCCGGTCACGGCATCCATGGATATAGGGATCTTTACAGCGACAAATTTCCCATCCTTTCGTTTTGCCTTAAAGACACGGGCAAACCCGCCTTTTCCTATGAATTCAGATTCGGTATACCGGTCGGAGAGATCCGGAGGGAGTTGTTTGGGTGTATCGGGTTTGGGTGAATAATGAGATACCGGACTTGATGTCGGAGGGGTAGCCATACCGGGTTCGGATGCCGAACTTATCCTGTCCGCAACATCAACCCAGAACTCCTGTACAGTCTCATATTTCTCCCTCTTTGGATCCTTATATTTCAGCGTAACTTCCAAGAGTACATTCCCGTCATTTTTAGGTAAAATACTGATGTCCGTACGCGATGACTGCCCCGGGCGGACAGTAACTGGTTTTATTCCCTTGGTCTCGAATTCATTTGAGAATGTAAACGTGACATCATTTGCCTGGGCTAACCCGTGGTTGGTGAGGGTTATCCCCAACTTATGCCATCTCGCGGCAGTAAGTTTCATGGTGTCAATCGTGATTGCCAGTTCGGGTTTGGCTGTTTTTTGTATTTTCTCGAAATCTGCCTGATCACGTTTGAATGCGAAGAGGAGTCTCTGCACATCGCCAAGACGTGCGGGATCTTTTAAAATCTGTCGGATTTTCTCAGACCGGGTAAGAATATCTGGTTGTGAAAAAAACACCGGATCGGTTTTCTGTATGTGAGTCAGTTCCTCATCGATTCTCTGCAACGTTTTGATTTGCTCTTCGAGATTCTTGATATTGGCGAGTATCTCCCGAGCCGTTTTTTGTGAGACATTTTCAGGAAGTTTGACACTATACCCATCTGTCGTCCACTTGTCAAGAGATTCCTTGGCTTTCCCAACTTGGGCATCGAGTTCGATCAGTGTGTTCAATTCAGATAAGGCCTTTTCAATATCGGTGATCTTTTCAGGATTCCGGATATTTTGTCCTATGTTTCTGATGAATGGTTGGGCATCTCGGCAGTTCAGAAGTGAACTGTATGATGTGGCCAGCTTTTGATAGTCCCGTTCAAGCGTTCTTAACTTGGCTATCTTCTGGTAGAGTGTATCACATCGTTGTCGGATCTGATCGATTGTTCCGGTATCCGAGATCAGCTGCGGGTCGATGAGATACCCCTCTCCTTTCCAGGAAGTTATGTTCAGTTCACACCTCTTTAAATGGGGTATCCCAGTCTCTAACTGAGATAGAAGGCGCTCTGCGTCTGAGAAGTTTTCTGAAAAAATTGAACGGTTGACTTCGGTTAGTATGCGAGTCACCGTCACCTTAAAAAAAGTCAGTGAATCTGATTGCCGGGTGACTGATTCAAGCCGGGTAGATAATTGTGGTGACGGTTTGCTTACTGGATATAATGAAGCGACTGATTCTGAACGGGGACCCGGAGTGTGCGGATTCGTGTCCGGTATTTTCCGTCGCCATCTGAAATATCCGATTCCACCTATAACCAGAACAATGAGGACAACCCCGACAAGGATCACCGGAATTATGTTTGTGAGGTTTTTTGTTGAGGTACTCGGTTGTTGAGATAAAGATGAAACTGTTGTTTGTGTGGGTATCGTCTTTGTAGTGGTAGATATCGATGAGTTGGTTAACACAACTCCAACTGCATACAGGTTATGATCCCAACTCCCAACATATACAACACCATTCGCCACAGCTGGGGACGATATTACCCAATTTCCCGTCGTGAATTGCCATAACTCTTTCCCCGTCACTGCATCGAGAGTATACAAGTTGCAATCCTTGCTCCCGACATAGACAACACTCTCCGACACAGCAGGTGAAGAACTCACCCCTCCTCCAGTAGTGAACCTCCACTTCTCTTTCCCAGTCTCCGCATCGATAGCATACAGGTTCTTATCTTCACTTCCGACATAGATGATATTGTTCGAAACCGCAGGTGATGAACGTATCAAATCTCCAGTAGTGAACCTCCACTTCTCTTTCCCTGTTACCGCATCGATGGCATACAGGTTCTTATCCCAACTTCCGAAATAGATAACATTATCCGACACCGCAGGTGATGAAAATACATAACCTTCAGTAGTGAACCTCCACTTCTCTTTCCCCGTTACCGAATCGATAGCATACAGGTTCTTATCATTACTCCCGATATAGACAACACTATCCGATACCGCAGGTGACGAACTCACTCCACCCCCTGTCGTGAACCTCCACTTCTCTATCCCTGTTACCGCATCGATAGCATACAGGTTCTTATCATTACTCCCGACATAGACAACACTATCCGACACCGCAGGTGACGAACCCACTCCACCTCCAGTAGTGAACCTCCACTTCTCTTTCCCTGTTACCGCATCGATAGCATACAGGTTCTTATCTTCACTTCCGACATAGACGATATCGTTCGAAACCGCTGGTGATGAAAGGTACTCGTCACTTCCCATTTTAAAATTCCATTTCTCTTTTCCCGTCACTGCATCGATGGCATACAGTTTGTCATAATCACTCCCGACATAGACAACACTATCCGACACCGTAGGCATTGATTCAACATAATATCCCATCTTAAAATGCCACAACTCCGTATTGGTTGGCACAATCCCCCCAGTATCAAAAATCCCCGTGTGCTGTGGGTTGGCGCGGAACATCGAGTCGGCAGCGGAGGTAGAGGGGATGATCAACATTATGAGGAAAAAAAGAATTAAACAGGAGTGATACGCCCCGAATTCGTTACATATCCCGTGATTGCCCAAGGTCTCCCGCCGTTTAATCAATAGTGGGAGGTTACCGGCAGGGCGGATAAATCTTGTGAAATAATAATTATGGGATATCCATCTGAAAGTCGCGTGATATTCGAGACTCTGAAACCCCCCCTTTCGTTAGCATTATTAACTCTCCCTCAAGAGTATGAATAAAAAGAACACCTCTTGGGAACCGGCATGGACACGGAATATGCAAATACGGTAAAATATAACAAGTGCCCCTCATGCGGGGCAAACGTACTCTCGACCATGCAGTTCTGTGTGAGCTGCGGTGCCAGGATGACGACCCGAACCTGCCCCCACTGCAATACCGCCATTATCGGAAACCCGGAGTTCTGCCGGAACTGCGGAAAAACGCTCGTGCCCTCGAAGAAGTGCCCGAAATGCAATATCCCGATCTCGGGAAATCCCGAGTTCTGCCGGAACTGCGGGGCTCCGCTTCTCGAATCCCGCAAATGCCCGTCCTGCGGGGCGATCATCAGCAGGGATGCGAAATTCTGCAATGGCTGCGGGAGGGTCATGGAACCGGAAAGCCCGGCCGGGGGAGGGATGGATGTCGCCCTGATGGAAAAGGCGCAGGAACTCCTCTCCATGGTCGGGCGGTTCGGCACGATACCCGACCCGCCAAACCCCGACATGAATACGTACAACCCGTCTTCGCTGAAAAAAACCGTCACCTCCATGGAAAAATTCTTAGAGACCGCAACGCCGGATCTCACCATCAGCCTCAGCCGCATGTACCTGAATCTCTCAACATGGCACAAGATGGGGATACAGATCACCAATACCGGAAAAGCGCACGCCTTTTTTGTCACTCTCGGGTTCTCCGATGATTTTGAGACCCGGCGGATCAAACCCATCACGGTCGAAGCGGGAAGTACCCAGACCGTTGAGATCGGGATAATGCCAAAGACACAGGGCAATATCCCGATCGAAGTCACCCTGCATTACAAGGATGGCAACAACAGGGATTACACCCAGACCAGCGACTTCTGGATAGATGTCCAGCCCCCGTCCAGTACGCCCCACCTCTTCAAAGCGGAAGAGGATATGCAAAACCTCCCTGCGGCAACCCCGCAAACCTCGCAGTCACCCCTGTTGCAAAACCCCGTAACCATGCGTTCCCTTCCCCCGGAAATGACGGCAAAATACACGAACTCGGAGTTCATTGCCAAGGGAGGGTTTGCCCGGGTCTTCAAGGCAAAGAGAAAAGACGGGCAGTACGTTGCGGTAAAAGTGCCCATCGATCTCGATGAATCAACCGGCAAATCGTTCATTGCCGAGATGCAGAACTGGACCAAGCTCAACCATCCCAATATCGTGAAAATTTATGATTACAACATCATGCCGTTTCCGTATTTTGAAGAGGAACTCTGCGACAGCGGTCTTGACAAGGTCAAAAAACCCATGGGTATCGCACAGGCGGCATGGATCATCTTCAATGTCTGTGAAGGCCTCAAGTACGCCCATTCCCTCAAGATTATTCACCGCGACTTAAAACCCCAGAACATTCTTATAAAAAACGGTATTCCCAAGATCTCCGACTGGGGACTCTCCAAGATTGTCACGGACGTCTCTTCCATAACCACTGCCTCCTTCACCCCGTTTTATGCAGCCCCCGAGCAGGTGACCAACAAGACCAAGGATCAGCGGACCGATATCTGGCAGGTCGGGGTTATATTATACGAACTGGTAACCGGGACACTCCCCTTCACGGGAGAAAGCATGATCGATATCATTACGAGCATCCCGACAAAAGACCCGAAGCCCCCGGGGGATATCAATCCGGATGCGAAACTGATCGAGGGGATCATCCTCCGGTGCATGGAAAAAGATCCGGCGAAACGGTACCAGTCGGTGATCGCACTGCAAAAAGATCTGGCGGGCTTCTTAAAGATCGATTATACGGAGTCTCTCCGGATGAGTGTCGGGGCAAAGAATCTCCGGCAGTCGGCCGAGTACTGCAGCAAGCTCCTCCTTGCCAACTTAAAGAGCGGAGACCTGCGTGAAGCCTACAAATATGCAACAGATCTTGTCAATTATTGCGAGGGAGAGGTCCGGGACCAGGTAAAGGAGTTGTCTGCCGAGATCCGCATCCGGCTTGACAATGACCTGGATGAAGTGCCGGACGAAATTATGGAGGCAGCCGAACTGATCGCCCACAAGATCGGTGTGGGGTTGACCACCCTGTGATGAACGCAGAATTGATCGACCTTGTATCCCCCCCGTGGACTTTTTCCCGGAAGACTGAAAGAAGAGCAGTCATTTTTGGAAAATTACCATGAATCTTACCTGGTGCGGGAGCACCCACATCTGCGGGAGACCGAAAAACGAGGATGCTTTCGCCATGCAGCAGATCAGCGAGCACCTTGCTGCGTTTGTCGTAGCCGATGGCCTGGGGGGTTTGCCTGCGGGCGAAGTTGCAAGCCACCTGGCCGTAACCTCCCTTATTGATACGGTCCGCACGCTTGCCCCGGTGAATACAACCAGCTCCCCCGCACAGATGAAGGAGATCCTCACGAAGGGATTCCTGGCCGCTGCCCGGGCCATCGGTGACGACAGTTCCAAAAATCCGGCCCACGAGGGAATGGCGACAACAATGGTCGCGGTACTCATCAACGATGCGTCTGAGGTTGTCGTTGCCTATGCTGGTGACAGCCGGGCCTATAGCGGGGAGGATGAGCTGGTCCAGATCACCAACGATCATTCGCTGGTCCAGGAACTGTTCCGGAAAGGACTGATAACCAAAGATGAAGCCCGGCTGCATCCCGATAAAAATGTGGTAACCCGGGTTGTCAGTGAGGTACCGGTGAACCCGGACTTTACCCATCTCCGCCTTGAGAGAAACACCCTTCTTCTCTGCACGGACGGGCTTTTCGATGCGCTCACCGATGAGGAGATCTTCTCGGAAATGAATGAGAGGGACGTGAACCGCATCTGTCCCTCCCTTATCGAGCGTTCCCGGAAGGTGAACCGGGATAATACCACCCTTATCGTGATCCGGGCGGCGTCCCGTTCCTGATTGTCTCTCTTTTTTCAATGCTCCGGGGAGTGGTCCGGATTCTTATGTTCAGTTACCCGGCGAAAGGGATATGCGTCTCCTCATGAGAAATCACCGGATCCCCGTCACAATGACGATACCGGCACCGGAAAGCGGGAGCGGTTTTCCGGGTGAAAAGGGGCCGGATTGCATTCCAAAGAACCTTTATTAATGAACCCTCCATAGTATTTTCACCGAAATATTCTCTCAATATTTCCTATGGTAGTCAATAAGAAGGACCGGATACCCCAGCCATGTTCAAAGAAGGCAATCGCGATTGTATTGACCAGCTTCTCAAACCCTCCCGGAGCGTCCTCGACACGGGGGTATCGATCCGCAACGAGACCTTTGAGAAGCGGCAGGCACTCTGGCACGAGATCCGGGCAAATGCCGACCGCTACCGGAACGGGGAGTGCGGAACCTTTCTCAAGGATTTGCATGGCGTTTTCCTGGCCCGGTTTGATGCCTCGCTCCTGCTCCTCGCGCTCGCATTCCGGCAGAACAACGAACCGTTCGAAGGAACGGGGTACTTCAGTGCACGGGAGATCGAGGCCTACGAGACCATCGAGAAATACAGCTATTTCAGGATCCTGACAAAAGGCGAGATTGCAAAAAAGATCGGGTCCCGGGATGAAAAAACCCTGACACTGCTCAAGGAATATTCCGTGTCCATGAAAAAACACATGGACGAGATCCTCGGGGATGCCGGGATCCGGGATACTGTCCGCAGTTACTTAAAGAAACAATGGGACGAGAACACCAAGAAGATCGGGGAGGCAATTTCCAGTGCCGGGGTGGACCTTGACTGGTTTTCCAGCCTTCCGCTCACTGCAAAAGATGCCGACAGGGCCCCGCAGGTCATCTACAACATAAATGCCGGAAACGATGCTGCCATCAATCTTGGCGCAGGAAATATTGCCAAAGATGCAGTACTTACCAATTCCACGATGGAGTCTTCGGGTGGCGGAGGAACAACCGTAAAGGATTCCGTCATCACGAGATCCACGATTAAGAATGAGGGGAGCAGTGGAGCTGAGAAGAGTATCAGCATCAGTGACAGCGTGATCACCTCATCGACAATCGAATCAGTCCAGGAGCGTCCCGCTGAACCGGTAAAAGAACCGGTAAAAGAACCGGTAAAAGAGACGGTAAAGGAAACCCCGCCCAAATCACCCCAGTACATCTGCCTCTTATGCAAGACCGTGGCAAAGCCGGGAGCGAAATTCTGTACAACCTGCGGGGCAAAAATAACCCCGGTCTGCGGCAGTTGCCAGTCTCCCCTTTCCCCGAATGCAAAATTCTGTTCTGACTGTGGCCGGAAAACGTTGTGAAAACCGGCAAATCCTATAAACAACCATTTAACCCGCCCTGCCCGATTGGATCTATGGATCGGCAAGAACACGTCCATATCATCAGTGCCGGTGAGAAGATCGCCATTGCGTATCCGGCAATATTCCGCGAACTCCCGGGCATCACCCGGACCATTGTCTTTTCCGACAGCACCGTTCATGAGTGTTCACCAGACCCGGCAACGGAGAAACACCGGATCGCGGTCAGAAACGCGGTTACGGCAGTGCAGGAGATCTCGGCATCGCTCGCGATCCCCTTCATCCGGGTCGTGATCTTTCCCCCAGCATATGTTTCTGTCCGGTCAGCGCTGGCGAAATGCCGCCGCGAACACCCGGACGCCCGCTTCACCTTCGATCTCTCCGGTGGTTCAAAGGAACTCTGCCTGGCCCTTTTTTCGTTTGCCTCCTGGCTTGGCGGGGAGGTCTTTTCATCGTTTGACGAGAAGACCGCCCGTCAGGTCCCGCTGCCGGATCGCACCATCAGTTCGGTGCTGGTCAATCCCAATCACCAGATGATTCTCGCGATCCTTCTCAACCGGCGGGACAAGAAAAAGGGGGCTGCCCGGGGAGCGGTTCCTGCGGTCCAAATGGTCTCAACAGTTCCAGAAAGTCCGGCAGGTCCAACGGTGTGGGTGCCCCGGCAGTACCTGTACCAGCAGCTCTGGCCGTTCTATGTCCCGTCCCGGACGAAGAAGGAAAAACCCGGGGATCCACCCAAGCCCGTTATACGGTACCGGAAGGGTGAGAAGCCGGCCGCAGAAATATCCCACGCCACTTTCTCCGGGTTCATCCGCACTCTCCGCGATGCCGGGCTCATTGAGGAGGGATATTCTCCGGAGAGCCGGAAGGAGAAGAGCTACCGGATTACTGAGGCCGGGGAGATTGCCTTCCGGTTCTTTTCCGTTCCAGCTACCGGCTCGCTGGTCAGGAGCGTGCTGGAGAGTTCCTGAGCAGTCATTTGGGATCATTTTTTGTTCATTTTTTTGTACACCTTTTCCGGGCATGGCTTTCTTTTTTGAAATTTTTTTTAATCGGATCCTGCCTGAAAATTTTCAATCGCGATCGCAGGGTGTTAGTTGGTGAGGCTACAATTGGATAATTATGCTACAAAATGCATATTTATGCTACAAAATTTTTGATTCTCCGGTGTGAGGGTCCGGGAAATGCAATCAAGGTCCGGTTGAAAATTTTCAGGCAGGGGCTGAGGGGTCGATTGAAATTTTTTTGCCAGAGATCGATTTTCAATTTTATTTTGTGAACCGGATCCGGAATTTTTTGTAAAAAGAGCTTGCAAGATTTGATCTGAATTGATTCAAAATCAAAATACAGGAATTGCTGAAAATGGTGAATAGCAGGAGGGTTCCCCGCCTCATGGCCTCCCCGGGGCACGGCGGAGCAATTTCGCTGCCCCACCCCAGGCGCCGGAAACCAAGCTTTTTGATATATGGCATTCCACGGTGAATACCCATTCCTTTAAACCCGGTGAATCATGTCCCCCTCCCCCCGTATCCTGATCGTCTGCGAAGACGCAATAATCGCAAAACTTGCCTCCACGATGCTCCAGAAAAAAGAGTATAGTATCCTGGATGTCTTAAAAACCGGGGAGGAGGCGCTGGTAAAAATTGCCTACACGGCACCGGACCTCGTAGTAATGGATGTCAATATTGGGGGAACCATGGACGCGATCGATGCCGCCCACTACATCTTCCAGATCTTCCATATCCCGGTCCTCTTCATCGCGGGATCTGCCGAAGAGGATAAACTCGCCCGCATCAAGGTTGCCCAGCCGTACGGGGTGGTCTTCCGGCCGTTCAATATCAACCAGATCACGACCTGTATCGACATTGCGCTGTACAACCATGCCGACCGGCTCCCATCGCTGGGGAATCTGCCGCTGGGTGACTCCCGGAAGATGATGGACATGACCGAGGAGGCGCTCATCCTCCTCGACAAGCGGGGCAGGGTCCTGCTGTTCAATACGTTTGCATCGTGGATGGTGGATATGCAGCTGCCAAAGGCGTTCATGCGGCACTGGCGGGATGTCCTGATGTTTATAAGCGACAGTTCCGATGAAGAGATCAGTGACCCGGTGACCGCAGCCACGAAGCAGATGGCCGGTGCCATCTATGATTCCAGCACCTCTCTGGTGACGACGACATCCAAACGCCGGAAAATCAGCCTTGCCGTCCGCCCGATCCGGGACAACCACGATCGCCTTATCGCTTCCGTCATGTCGCTTAAGGAGAACAAGAAAACGTACAAGTGATTCCGGGATCTTCGGGGAGGCGGCGTTCATCCCGTTTTCTGAAATGAGATTATGAACTCTTAGATGGGTTTGGTTCTTCTAATCAAATTTTTTCAAATTCCTTCAATTGAGTTTCAAGTAACGTTAACTCTTGTTGAATTTTTGGACGGGCCGCGTAACGAATTTCAAACCAAATTACTGCGACTATGATTAAAATAATTCCAACATAGATGCCCAATGTCAATATCCCTAATATACCCAAAATTAGTGGACCTTCATAACTTTTTGCGGTTTTGAGTTCTTCCTTTTTTTTGAGAATTTTTTCTTGAAATTGGAAAACTAGGGTTACCTTTTCTGAAATCTCTCCTTTTTGAGTCTGGAGAGATGCCCCACATTTTTCACAAAATTTACCGTCTGGGGTGTTTTTTCCACAATTAGGACAGGAAACCATAATATCCCAAAAAATTTAGTTTTCGAATAGATCATACCTTTTTAATAATCTTATTAATAAATTGGGATTTCACATTTAGCAACCCATCACTTCTTATATCACATTATCCCCCACCAGCCGGCAACATTCATCCTAAAAAGACCGACCCCCCCAGATCAACTATGATACTTTTTTCATGACTCATGCAGATAATTAATAATAGAACCGTGCACTTCCCGCCGGTCAACCGCTTCCTCAGGTAACAAAAGGAGTCTGATTACCATCGCCGAAATTCCCAAAGAAGAATACGTGCTGAAATGTACATCCGCATGCGCCGGGTGCAGCGACTCGCTGGCACTGCGGTACGTGCTCAAGGCAGCCGGCCCCGACACCGTCATGGTGGTTCCCGCCTGCTGCACGAGTGTCATCCAGGGCATCTACCCGAACACCGCGTTCAATGTGCCGGTCTACAACATCGCCTTTGGCGCTGCAGCTGCCTGCGCTTCAGGCATGAGCAATGCGTTCCGCGCCGAAGGAAAGAAGACGAACGTCATCGTGTACGCCGGCGACGGCGGAACGCTCGACATCGGCATTCAGGCCATGTCGGGGGCATTCGAGCGGGGCACGGATTTCCTGTATATCTGCTATGACAACGAGGCATACGGAAACACCGGCATGCAGCGCTCCGGGGGTACCCCCATGGGGGCCAAGACCACCACCACGCCCACCGGCAAGACCGATGCCAAGAAGGACATCGATGCGATCGTTGCTGCCCATGACCCGCCCTACATGGCAACGGCCTGTGCAGCCTACCCGCAGGATATCTTCAAGAAAGTGCAGAAAGCCCTCACCTTCCGGGGCCCCACCTTCCTCCACATCCTTGCACCGTGCCCGCCCGGCTGGCGCTACCCCACCGAGAAGACCGTTGAGATGGGAAAACTCGCGGTCAAGAGCGGCATGTGGGTGCTCTACGAGCGGGAGTATGGGAAAGTCACCATCGGACCGCAGTCCAAGGTTGCGATGAAGAAACCGATCCCGCTCGAAGACTATCTCTCGCCGCAGGGACGGTTCAAGGGCATCGATCCGAAGATCGTTGAGATCTTAAAACAGCGGATAACAAAGAACTTCCAGCGGCTGGCAGCCGAAGAGGAGGCGTCAGCATGAAGAAGATTGCCACCGGCAACAAGGCAGTTGCAGAAGCGGTAAAACAGGCGAATCCCACCGTTGTCGCTGCATACCCCATCACCCCCCAGACCGAGATCGTGGAGCAGATCGCCGAGTTCGTCACCAGCGGCCAGATGCCCGCCAGGTACATCGCGGTCGAGAGCGAGCACTCCGCCATGGCAGCCTGCATTGGCGCAAGCATCACCGGCATCCGCACGTTCACGGCCACCAGCTCGCATGGCCTTCTCTACATGCACGAGATGACCAACTGGGCTGCAGGTGCACGTCTCCCCATCGTTATGGCTAACGTGAACCGCTCGCTGGGACCCGGCTGGAACATCTGGGCCGAGCACACCGATGCCCTGCAGGAACGCGATACCGGCTGGCTTCAGGTATATGTCAGCACGGTGCAGGAAGCCTATGATGCAACCCTCATGGCATTCCGGATCGCCGAGCACAACGATGTGCTCCTGCCGGTGATGGTGAACCTGGACGGGTTTTTACTCTCCCACATCATGCAGCCGGTTGATACCGTTGAACTGGGTGACTTCATTCCTAAAATTCATCTCCCCCACGCAATCGATCCGAAACACCCTGCCGGGTACGGTACCCTGACCGGTCCTGACCAGCAGTTTAAGTTCCGCTGGGAGATCGAGCGCTCGATGCGGGATTCCGTGAAGGTCATCGAAGAGACCGAGAAAGAGTTTGCAAAACGCTTCGGTAGGAAGTACGGGTTCACCGAGAACTACCGGTGCGAAGATGCAGACGTGATCGTCATCGCGATGGGAACCCTTGGCAAGGAAGCGGAAGTGGCCGTTGACCTGCTCCGGAACGAGGGCATCAAAGCCGGTTCCATGCGCATCCGCTGGCTGCGGCCGTTCCCGAAACTGGACCTGAAAGGAAAAGAGGTGGTTGTGATCGACCGCGATTACTCGTTCGGGTTTGGCGGCATCCTTGCCGGTGAGATCCGGTCCAAGACCGGTATCAGCCTCTACAGCGTGATCGCCGGTCTCGGCGGGCAGGAAGTGACCTACGATGATATCGCAGATTTCGTACGCACCCGTCGCACAGGAGAAGAGTTCTGGTTCGGGGTGAACGCCCATGTATGAGATCCGCATCCACTCCCGGGGCGGGCAAGGCGGCGTTACCGCGGCCCGGCTCCTCGCGATGGCAGCTCTCCATGACGGCAAGTACGCAACCGCATGCCCGTTCTATGGCGCCGAGCGCCGGGGGGCACCGATCGTCTCGTTCGTCCGCATCGATGACAAACCGATTAAGGTCTACAGCCAGATCCGGCAGCCGGATATGGTGGTTGTGCTTGACGCAAGCGTGATGGATGTTGTCGATGTGCTCCACGGGCTGAAAAAAGGCGGTCGCATCTTCATCAACAGTGCCGGTAAGAGGGAGTTCGCCGGCTTTGAGTGCCGCAACGTTGACCTGACGGGTATCGCACTGCGGGAGAACCTTGTGGTCTCGGGCAGCCCGATCTTAAACACACCGGTACTCGGAGCGCTTGCATCGATGGGGATCATCACTGCAGACTCCGCGAAAAAAGCGATCCGTGAGATGTTTTCCGATGAACGCAATGTCAAGGCTGCCGAAGCAGCGTATAAGGAGATGAGCGCATGAGTTCTTCACGTGAGCGCCTTGCAATGAGCCGGCCTAAGGAAGGGGCAGCTGGGCAGACCGGATCCTGGCGGGTATTCAAACCCGTGGTTGACCGGGAGAAATGCAATGCCTGCGGGCTGTGTGCCATGTACTGCCCGGACGGTGTGATCGATGAGGACCTGAATATCGATCTCCGGTTCTGCAAAGGCTGTGGTATCTGCGCCAACGAATGCCCGAAAAAGGCAATCGCTATGGTCAGGGAAGAGAAGTAAAATCCGTATTCTTTTTTTATAAATATCTGGACCGTATCCAAACCGGGCCGTATCCAAATCTTTTTTTATTCATGGATGGATATTGGCTTGAGTGAGCGTTTTTGAACAGAAAACATTTTGGCGACCAGCGGGATCTTTTTAAATTCGATCTGGTTCGCCATATCATGAAATCCTTACCCGGCCTTACCAGTTTCACGTTTATTCCCATGCTGACCGAGACTGATGCGAAGAACGATACGGATCGCGGGACGAAAAAAGATATGGAAAAGGCGGTAAAAATTGGAAAAGCGGGGAGCCAGAACTTCAATCTTCTCCAGCATGTATCACGTTTACAGGAGATCGACAGCGATCTTGAATATGCCCGGTCTCTGTGTCATTATTTTAAAAACGAGAATATCTTAATGGATATCCTGCACCCGCATTCCTTCACCCATAAGGAGAGGGAGAAATATTTCAACAGCATTTTTTCCGACTTCCCGAAAAAATCACTGGTATTTCTTGACCCGGATATCGGACTTGAAGAGAGTAAGCCGGACCAGCGCCATCTTCTCCTTGACGAGGTGAAGATGATCTATGACCACCTGGATGCCGAATCTGTCCTGTTGATCTACCAGCATTTCCCCCGGAAAGTCCATGCGGATTATATCCGGCAGCGGTGTTCGCAGCTCTCTGAACTAACCGGTTCTTCGCCTCTCACCATAACGGATAATGAGATCCTCTTCTTCATCTGTACAAAAACTCCCCGTATGCAGGAGCGCCTTGAAATGGTTCTGGAGAGTTACGCAAACAGTTATCCGGCGCTCTGTTCTCATACGTGCAGGTGAACAACCACCGGACTCCTTTTTATTGCTGAATGGTGACCGGCAGTTTACCGTATCTCAATAGCCTGTCACCTTAATGGATTTTCAGTTCATCCTTTGCTATAAACTCGAGATCGAACTTGTAGAAATGGGTAAAACCACACTTGCGGCACCGTACCGAGAGGTGACGGGTGCCGACCGTAATGTCATGCAGACCGGTTGTATGGCAGTTCCGGCATTCTGCATCCTGCACCAGCTCCCAGACCGGGTACTTCCCGATCGGGGTAAATGATCCAGGCTGTGCTACTTCCTGTATCCGCGGTACAAAGACACGGGTTGCCCCACAGTTGTCACAGGCCACCTGCGCTTTGTTGGGAACGGCCTTGATTATCTGGTCTGCCACCTGTTTGCAGTGATAGCAGTCTGTGCGATGTTTTGTGAAGATGAACCGGTCGCTCATGAGTGATACTGGATGCGTCCGGGTTCATTAATCTGTTGCCGTTAAGGATCTTCAAAAAAAAGTGCTGTACTTTTTTTACCGGGGAAAGGTGCAGGCAAAACAGTGAACCGGACGTATTACCCGCAAATTTTGGTGCTGCTGGCAAAAGGGTCTCAATTTTTATCGTAAATTTAATTACACGGTGATTACAATGTAATTTCCATGAAGAAGTTCATTGGATTGCTCGTTCTGATGATTGTCCTTGTGATGGTCAGCGGCTGTACCCAGCCGGCTAAACCGGTTGAAGTAATTACCCCGGCCCCCACCGCGGTTCCGACCGCTGCCCCAACCGCAGCCCCGACAGAAGTGATACCCGTTCCAACCATTGTACCAACAACTGAACAGACCCTGGTGCCCACAACGGTGACTACGACCCTGTCCAAGCCGAAGGTCACCCTGGTACCCCAGACCACCAAGACGATCATTTACATGCGGAACAACACGTTCGTCCCCCTGGAGCTCACGGTCCTGCCGGGAACCGGTATCACCTGGGTGAATGACGATTCCGTCAACCATGCCATAAAAACAACCGGGGTCAACACCGGCATGTTCAACTCCGGCGACATTATTCCCACAGCCACATGGGGATACACCTTTGGTACTGTAGGGGTGTACGAAATCGTCTCTCCCGATTCTCCGGATATGAAGGGTACGATTGTTGTCAAGAACGGTGCTTCGGTTGTAGGTGCACCGGCAATGCAGACACCTTCCCCCTGATCAAACGATCTTTCCCCCTTTTTTAATTTCATTTCTCCCGTGCTATCGGGTGCCGGTAAACAGATCACAATTTTTGGTGCTGCTGGCAAAAGGGTCCCAATTTTTTTCGTAAATTTAATTACAGGGGGAAACAATTTTATTTCCATGAAAAAAATTATTGGATTGTTCATTCTGGTCATTGTCCTTGCATTGGTCAGCGGATGCACTCAGCAGGCACAGCCCGCAGCAATAATTACCCCGGCAGCCACGCCAGTCGTGACAACACCAGCTACTGCGGTACCAACAGTTCCCCCTGCAACAGAAGCAACACCGGTTCCAACTGCGGAACCCACGACCGTTGCCACCATCCTCCCGGATACTACTGCAACCGTAACTACCATAGCTACCGTGGCCAGGACACCCATCCCGGTGGGAACTGCATCAACCAAAATCACCACGATCCATATCCTGAACAATTCGTTTGTTCCCCAGCAACTCACGGTGCTGCCGGGAACCGGCATAACGTGGATCAACGATGATCTTACTCCCCATGCCATCAAGACAACGGGCACTCACGCCGGTATGTTCAATTCAGGAGATCTTGGGTTAGGCTCCAACTGGGGCTATACTTTCGGAGCGAACGAGGGCACCTTTGAAATTATCGATACCTACTCGAATGCAACCTGTGTGATCATTGTCAAGAAAGGCGAGTTGTTGAGCAGTGTCATAACCGCACGCCCCACCGCAACGGCATAAATTCATTCCCTTCTTTTTTTAATGCCATTAAGGATACCCCCTCAGGGTATCCCAACCCCGTCAAAAAGGACCCCGCTAATGATAACAATGAATGGACAGTCTGCCCGGAACTCCCCCGTGGCGGGACTTAAGGCGAAAAGCGCCGGGGGTCGCGGGTGCATCAAAACGTCCGGAGTCTTTCTCCAGAGTCGGACAATTACGGATAAAAAATACGGAAAAAAAACGGGAAAAATATTTTAGGTTAGTAGTCGCCCATGCCCGGAGGCATGCCGCCCATTCCACCCATACCGCCCATGCCACCCGGGGGCATACCCTCGGGTGCATGGCTCTTGGAGGATGCAATGACATCGTCAATACGCAGGATCATGATGGCTGCTTCTGCTGCTGAAGAGATTGCCTGGGTCTTGACCCGGAGGGGCTCGACAACGCCGGCTGCCTTCATATCGACTGCCTTGCCTTCGAACACGTTGAGTCCGTAGGTCTTCTTGCCCTTCTCGTGGGCTGCACGGATCTCGACTAACATATCGATGGGGTCAAGTCCTGCATTCTCTGCAAGGGTTCTCGGGATGATCTCGAGTGCGGATGCGAATGCCTCAATGGCGAGCTGTGCCCTGCCACCAACGGTTGCGCCGTACTCGCGGAGACGGAGCGAGAGCTCGGTCTCAGGTGCGCCGCCACCGGCTACGACCTTCTTGTCCTCGACAACGACACCGACAACGCGGAGTGCGTCGTGGATTGCGCGTTCGAGTTCGTCGACTACGTGCTCAGTTCCTCCCTTGATGATGATGGAGACTGCCTTGGGGTTCTTGCACTGCTCGACAAAGGTCATATCTTCGCCACCGACTTTGCGCTCCTCAACGAGGCCGGCCTTGCCGAGCTCTTCCTTGGAGATTGCATCGATCGAGGAGACGAGGGTTGCACCGGTTGCACGGGCAAGCTTCTCCATGTCGCTCTTCTTGACACGGCGGGTTGCAAAGAGTCCTGCCTTTGCAAGGTAGTGCTGTGCAATGTCGTCAATGCCTTTCTGGCAGAAGAGGACGTTTGCACCGCTCTTGACGATCTTCTCAACAATGTCCTTGACCATGCGCTCTTCCTCATCGAGGAATGCCTGGAGCTGGTCGGGAGAGGTGATGTTGATCTCGGCGTCGACTTCGGTCTTCTTGAACTCGACTGCTGCATTCAGGAGAAGGATCTTTGCATTGGTGACCTTCTTTGGCATCGAGGGGTGGACGCGTTCCTTGTCAATGAGTACTCCTTCAACAATCTCGGAGTCCTCGATTGAGCCACCGGTCTTCTTCTCGACCTTGATGTTCTCGATGTCAACGGTGCCGTCTGCATCGGTGACCATGGTCACTGCCTTGACTACAAGTTCACAGAGTTTGTCCTTGCTGGCCTCTGCGCCCTTGCCGGTCATTGCGGTGCCTGCAATGTTCTTTAAGAGAGTCTTGTCGGTGATTTTTATATCGAAAGCGATCTCTTTTAAGAGCTGCTGGGCCTTCTCGGCTGCCTGGCGGTAACCTGCTGCGATGATCGTCGGGTGGACGTCCATCTCAAGGAGGTCTTCTGCCTTCTTTAAGAGTTCCCCGGCAATGATGACTGCGGTGGTTGTTCCGTCACCGACTTCATCGTCCTGGGTCTTTGCGACCTCGACCATCATCTTTGCGGCCGGGTGCTCGATGTCCATTTCCTTTAAGATGGTGACACCGTCATTTGTGATCACTACGTCGCCAATGGTGTCGACGAGCATCTTGTCCATGCCTTTTGGACCGAGCGTGGTCCTGACTGCACTTGCCACTGCCTTTGCGGCGGTGATGTTCATACCCTGAGCGTCGCGGCCGCGGGT
This sequence comes from Methanomicrobiales archaeon, assembly GCA_025358115.1. Classification (GTDB taxonomy): domain Archaea; phylum Halobacteriota; class Methanomicrobia; order Methanomicrobiales; family Methanospirillaceae; genus Methanoregula. The sequence continues at coordinate 47,885 of JANYKQ010000009.1, forward strand.
ACGGGTGCTGCCTTCTTTAAGAATAAGAATCTGCTGTCCTCCAAGTTGTTGTGACATAAATTTCACCACTTTTGTACTAGATTTAGCACTAAAATTGGTTTGTGGTTCTATATATACGTTATGCAAAAAAGTTCAGTCGCCCAGCAGGTCGAGGAGTTCGAAACCGTCCTCAATCCGGTGGAGGCGCTTCTCGCCAATCACGAGCGTCTTTCCGATCTTCTTTTCCTTGTGGTAATCGGTAATCACGCACATCGCATGCTTCTTTGCGATCTGCGAGAGATTGCCAATGAGGGCAGCCCGCTTCACCACTTTCTGGGCAGGTCCATAGCCCGTGAGGATCGTCTGCTTGTCAAACGTGAGGAGGGCCTGGAACGGGGCCCCGTGAAGCGTGTGAAGGCGGACCCCGATCAGTTCCAGGAATTCCATCGGGCTCTGCTGGTGGGCACCCGTCAGCTCCTTTTCCGCCTCCATCGCTTTTGGCGGTTCATTCCGGATGAGATCGATGGACTCGACAACACCGGTATTGAAGTATTCCTCGATTCGTATGGCCACATCCAGGGTCGTGCCCATCCCGCTCTCGTACTTGCTGATGGTGCGCCGCGAGACCCCGAGCACGGTCCCGAGATCGCCAAGCGACATGTTACGCCGTTCCCGTAATTCCCGGAGCGCTTCTCCATTGATGTTGACATACAACCCTCCGGGCGATGCGTACACGAGCGGGGGAATCTTCTCGACAAAATAATCGTAGAGGGTTGAGGGACTGATCGCATAGATCCCGTACCGTACATAAACAGCCCCGCGTTCCAGCTCCGCGTCCCGTGCGCGTTCACCCACAATCAAAGGAATACCCCCCAGCAGGCGCGAGATGAGCTCGATATCGAATGCCACCTCTTCGCTAACGGAATCGATATGGGAGACCACCTTGATGACGAGCAGCGTCCCGTCGTTGCGGGCGATGAGGTCAAAACTCCGCGGACGGAGGGTGAACCTCTCGGAGACATCGAAGCCGGCCGTGATCATAACACTGGTAACCAGCTGGAGCTGGCGGTCCTGGGACATGTAGTTACAAATGGATGGAGCGTGCCCATATATTAATATAGACATGCTGATCGGGATCGATGACACGGACTCCCCGCAGGGAATGTGCACCACCTACCTTGGGGCAGTGTTGGTCCGCAGGCTGATTCATGAGCACATGCTTGTACGGGAAGCCCGGCTGGTCCGGCTCAACCCGAATGTGACCTGGAAGACCCGGGGGAATGCCGCGATCATGTTCGATGTGGAAGGCGATCCTGCCCGGGCTTTCGAAATATCCTGTAGGCTGGTGGAGGAGCTGGCCGACTTTTCCTGCGAGAACACGAACCCCGGCGTTGTGGTTACGGACCGGCACCTGGATCCGGCGTTTTTCAAAAAAGCGGTCACTGATTTCTGCACAACTGATGAAGCGGTTGCCCTCCTAGATACGGCTGGAGCCCGGTACAGGGGCTGGAAGAACCGGCGCGGGCTGATCGGCGCAACGGCTGCGGTGGCAAGTGAGCTTGCGGACAAGACCTCCGAGATCCTGGTGTACCGGGAGCCTTCGGCATTCGGCTCACCCCGCAATGTGAGTCGCGAGAGCCTGTTTGCTGCCGAGGCTGCAACATTTCCGCATACGTGGGATACCGTGGATTTCGCCAACGGTGTTGTGGTCTGCGTTCCGCATACGCCCGATCCGGTTCTCTTTGGGATCCGGGGTGAGAGCCCGCGGTGGGTGATGGCAGCCCGGCAGATGATTGAATCTGAAAAAACCGGAATCGAGCAGATCTGGGTGACGAACCAGGGGACCGACGCTCACCTGCTGCCCGGAACAACTGGTCATCTTACCGATCTCCTCTCATACCTGGTGCCCGGTTCGGTCACCAGTAAACCTGAGACAAAGGAGGGGGGACATGTCTCGTTCATGATGAACGACGGGGATTTTAGCGTGCGTTGCATGGCCTATGAACCGACCAAGAATTTCCGCACCATCATCCGGCAACTGGTGCCGGGTGATGAGGTTATTGCTGTTGGCAGTTTCAAGAAAGGGAGCATCAACTTAGAAAAAATCCGGATCGTCTCGCTGGCCCGGCCAGCAACCATCCGCCCACCGCTCTGCATATCCTGCAACAAGCGGATGACCAGTGATGGCAAAGGGAAAGGATACAAGTGCAAGCGGTGCGATGCCCGGGCTGCGGAACCGGAGGTGCAGGAAATTTCCCGTTCGCTTGAGCCCGGGTGGTATGAGGTTCCGCCCACCGCCCGGCGGCACCTGGCAAAACCATTGTGCCGGGGCGAGCCGGAATAGCAACAATCCTGCAATCTTTAATCCTTTTTACGGCGGATTACCGGAACCTGAAAAATTTCCGGTTCAATAATTCCCTTTTCCCCATGGCGACAGCATAACGTCCCGTAAAAAAATTCGGAGTTCCTCTCTCATTGAAAAAGAGTACTTTTCATGAAGAGTTACATGCAGTACGCTAATATAGAAAGGAATAGACTGTAAAACAGGAGCACCGATTACCAGATGCCTGATGCAACCCGGGTTCTCACCAGAAAAAATCGGGGAGATGTCCCGCATGCTTAATCACGAGCCGTTCGATAAGAGCCGTGCAGAAAACCTGCCGGATTACATTGTCGTATGCGACGCGGACGGAAAGATCCTCTACATAAATCCGGCCGTGGTGAGGGCACTGGGGTATGATGCAGGAGTGATGACCGGTACATGCCTGCTTTCGTATGTGGCAGATGAATCCCGTGAAAGTATGGCTGCCAAAATGGCAGCACGCGATGAATATGGTGAAGTTTCCCTCTATGAAATTTCACTTATTGCAAAAGACGGGCTCTGTAGATCGGTGATGGTGAAAAGCAAACCGATCCGGTACGACAACAATCCTGCAATCCTTCTTTTTCTCATTGATATCACCCGGAGAAAGACGCTCGAAGACCAGCTCACTGCACGCGCAGCAGAGCTCCTGCAAATCTCAACAGCGTTCCAGCAGGCAAATAAAAAACTCACGCTCCTCTCCACCATCACCCGGCACGATATCAACAACCAGCTGACGGTGCTGAAAGGATATCTCGGACTGCTGGAAACCGGACAGCCCAACCCCACGCTGACGGCGTACTGCCGGAAAGCTCTGTCCGCAGCGGAGCGAATCCAGGCCATGATCCGGTTCACCCGGGAATACGAAGATATCGGTATTGCCGCCCCGGCATGGCAGGATCTCCATACCCTCGCAGATACCGCCGCAAAAGAAGCCCCGCTCGGCAAGGTCATGGTAAAGAATGATCTCCTCGCCGGTACCGATGTGCTGGCTGACCCGCTGGTTGTCAAGGTTTTCTATAATCTCATGGATAACGCGGTCCGGTATGGCGGGAAGATCACGACCATCCGGTTTACGGTGCAGGAATCCGGAGAGGATCGTGTTATCATCTGCGAGGATGATGGCGACGGTGTGCTCTTTGAGGAGAAGGGGAGGATCTTTGATCGGGGTTTTGGGAAGAATACCGGGCTTGGCCTGGCTTTATCCCGGGAGATCCTTGCGATTACCGGTATCACCATCACTGAAACCGGTGTACCGGGCACCGGTGCACGGTTCGAGATGACGGTACCGAAGGGTATGTGGCGTATCGCAGGAATTGATGCATGATGACAGATACCTGCCGGGTCCTCTATGTCGATGACGAACCCGCACTTCTTGAGATCGGGAAAATATTCCTTGAAAGATCCGGAAATTTTTCTGTTACAACGATTGAATCGGCACATGCCGCACTGGCGCTCCTCAGGACCGATACATTCGATGCCATCATTGCCGATTACCAGATGCCGGAGATTGACGGGCTGGAATTCTTAAAACAGGTCCGTCTCCATCACGGCCTGATCCCGTTTATTCTCTTTACCGGAAGGGGGCGCGAGGAGGTGGTCATCCTCGCACTCAACCATGGTGCGGATTTCTACCTGCAGAAAGGCGGGGATCCCCTGGCGCAGTTTACCGAACTCTCGCACATGGTACGGGTTGCCATAGGGAAGCGTGCTGCGGATACTGCGTTTAAGGAGAGTGATGAAAAGTTTCGTGTCCTGTCCGACACCACTCCCGTAGCCATTACCGTATACCAGGGCACAAGGGATGTGTATGTCAATGACTATGCCGCCCTTATGACGGGATACAGCAAGGAAGAGTTGTATGCCATGAATTTCTGGGATATGATCCATCCGGATTCCCGGGAACTGATAAAAGAACGGGGTCTTGCCCGGATGCAGGGAGATAATACTCCGACAATGTATGAGGTAAAATATGTGACCAAATCCCGGGAAGTCCGGTGGGCTTACCTCTCTACGGGAAGTATAACCTACGAAGGAAAACCCGCGGGTGTGGCAACGCTTGTTGACATTACCGAGCGTAAAAAGGCCGAGAGTGAGCTGCTCTCTTCCTACGAGCACATGGCAGCAGCAGAAGAAGAATTGCGGGAACAGTACGACACGTTAAAAGAGAACCAGCAGCAGCTGCAAAAAAGTGAACAGGATTATCGTACTATCCTGGAAAATATCCAGGATGTCTATTACCGCACGGGTACCGAGGGCAACCTGATTCTCTCAAGCCCGTCTCTTGCAACCCTGCTGGGTTATTCTTCGGTATCGGAGCTGTACGGGAAAAATATCTCTGAGACCCTGTATTACAATCCCGACGATCGGCAAAAAATCCTGGCTGATATCAGGAAGAACGGATCTGTTGCTGATTATGAGGTTATGTTTAAAAAGCGGGATGGAACCCCGGTCATCATCTCTACCAGCAGCCATGAGTATTTTGATGCTGAAGGAAATTACCTGGGTATTGAAGGAATTTTCCGCGATATCACCGGGAGAAAAAGGGCCGAGGAATCCTTAAAACAATCGGAAAACCTGTACCGGACAATCTTTGAGATGACCGGGGCGGCCACCATCATTATTGAAGATGACACAACGATCTCCCTGGCGAACTCAGGATTTGCCCGGCTCTCCGGCTTTTCCATTGAGGAACTGGAAGACCGGAAGAGCTGGACTGAATTTATTGTCAAAGAAGATCTCGAACGGATGAAGAAGTATCACGTTGACCGCCGTGATGACCCGCCACTTGCCCCCAGGGTCTATGAGTTCAGGTTAATCACCCGTTCCGGTGAAATACGGCACTGCATCAATAATGTCGCGTTGATCCCCGGGACAACCCGGAGCGTTGCGTCCGTTCTGGATATTACCTCCCGGGTGCAGGCAGAGGAACTCTACCAGACCGTCTTTGAAAATACGGGGACTGCGATGGCTATTCTGGACGAGGATACCACCATCGTTCAGGTGAATGCGGAGATGGAAAAGATCTGGGGGTATTCCCGCGAAGAGATTGAGGGGAGGATGAAATGGCCGCAGATGATAGTTCAAGAGGATCTGCCAAAAATGCTGGAATTTCATCACCGCCGGAGGATAGATCCGGATTCTGCACCAAAGAGTTATGAATTCCGTTTTATCCATAAAAACGGGGAGATCCGGGACGCCTCGCTCACCGCTGCAATGATTCCGGGCACGGGAAAGAGCGTGATCTCCCTTCGCGATATTTCGAAATTTAAGGAGACGGTAAAGGCGCTGCGGGACAGTGAGGCGATTTACCAGCAACTGGAATCCCAGCTTCCGGATTTTGTCATCATCCACGAAGGTGAGACGATCGTCTTTGTCAATGCGGAAGGTGCCCGACTTATGGGAAAAACCCCGGAGCAGATTATCGGAACATCGGTCCTGTCGTATGCTGCCCCGGAGTACCACGGGCTTATCAAAAAGAACACCTGGCTCCGGTACCAGGGAATCGCGGTTGAACCTTATGAGATAGAGATCATCGCACCTTCCGGAGAGCATCGCTGGGTCGTGGTCAGGTCAACCCGGCTCCCCAACCGGGAAACCCCGTCAACTTTGACGGTCCTTACCGATATTACCGAACGCAGGCGTGCAGAAGTGGCGCTGCGCGAGAGCGAGGCCAGGTATCGCACCATCATCGAGAATATGCAGGATCTGGTCTACCAGACGGACCTGCAGGGGAATCTCACGATGGTAAGTCCGGCCGGAATCCGGCTGGCAGGCTATGCATCTCCCGAAGCGGTTATAGGCAGGAATGTTGCCCGGGATCTCTACGCTGACCCGAAACAGCACGAGGAATTCCTCGCAATGCTTGCCCGCGATGGGAAGGTCAATGATTTTCCGGTTAACCTTAAGGCCGGCGATGGAACCATTCGTTACGCCACGGCGAGCAGTCATTTCTATTTCGATGCCAACGGGAAGAGGCTTGGTATCGAAGGTGTCCTGCATGATATCACCGAACGCATAAAAATTGAAGAAGCACTCCGGCAGGCGAACCAGAAACTTCACCTTCTGTCCGGCATCACACGCCATGATATCAACAACCAGTTGACAGCGCTTTCGGGATACCTTGCACTCCTGGAAGTGAAGATACCCGATCCTGCCCTCAAGGTATATCTCTTAAAGACCAGAACGGCTGCAGATCAGATCTCTTCGATGATACAGTTTACAAAAGAGTACGAGGAGATTGGCGTCACTACTCCCGTATGGCAGGATATACGGACACTTGTAACTCTTGCGGGAAAGGAAGTACCCCCCGGGCTGGCCCGGCTGGACAACGATCTTCCCGCCGGTATGGAAGTGTTTGCCGACCCGCTGATTGGCAAGGTCTTTTTCAACCTGATGGACAATTCTCTCCGCTACGGGGGGAAAAATACAACTTTACGGTTCTTTGCCAAAGACCGCGGTGGTGATAAGATTGTCGTGTGCGAGGACGATGGTGCCGGCGTGGCCCCCCCTGATAAAGAGAAGATCTTTGAGAGGGGTTTTGGGAGGAACACCGGGCTTGGCCTGGCCCTGTCGCGCGAGATCCTTGCTATTACCGGCATCACGATCGCAGAGACGGGAGAGCCGGGTACTGGTGCACGGTTTGAGATGACAATTCCTGGCGGCATGTGGCGTATGGGGAGTGAAAAAGAATAATGGTGCCTTCAATCCGGCTCCTCTACGTTGATGACGAACCTTCGTTACTGGAGATCGGAAAACTTTTTCTTGAGGATAATGGTGAGTTTGCAGTCGACACAGTCACCTCTGCCAGAGAGGCCCTGTCACGGCTGAAAACAGAGCGGTATGATGCCATCATTGCCGATTACCAGATGCCGGAGATGGACGGGATCCAGTTCCTGGTTGAAGTGAGAACACACTTTGGACCCGTTCCGTTCATCCTTTTCACCGGCAGGGGACGGGAAGAGATTGTCATCCAGGCACTCAACAGCGGGGCAGATTTCTATATCCAGAAAGGTGGTGAGCCGGTATCGCAGTTCGCCGAGCTTTCGCATAAGGTTATTTCAGCGGTGACCGGCAGGAGTGCAGAAACGGCGCTCAGGAAGAGCGAGGAGAAGTTCCGGTATCTTGTTGAGAACGCCCTTGAAGCTATCATGATCCTTGACTTCCAGGGAACGGTCCTGTTTGCCAACAATGCAGTAAGAAAACTCATTGAAGCCGGGGACTTCGCCGGTCTTATCGGCAGGAATGTGATGGATTTCATTGCCCCGGAGTCGCGGGAGGATGTCATTAAGGACTTTATCCTGGTATCACAGGGTCACGATGCATTTCTTGCCTATTACCACGTGATTTTGGCAAACGGGAAAAAAATCTGCACTGAGTGTATTGGCAAACTGGTAACCTATGAAGGCAAACCCGCAGATCTCATCTCCATACGGGACATCACCGAAAGCAAACAGCATGAGGAGGTTGTGCGGCAAAAAAACCTGATGCTGACAACCCTCAACGATCTGCAGAGAGAATTTGCCGAGCTGCCTGCCGGGAAGCGTGTCGAGGACCTGGTTGTAACAAAGCTCAGGCAGTTGTCCGGGGCAGAAGTGACCCTGTTCTCGGTCTATGATTCATCCGGCCGGACACTGCAGGTGACCAGCCTGGACATTGAACCGGGCATGCTGGAAAAGGCAGTACGGTTGCTGGGGAAACGACCGGAAGCCATGAAAGTACCGGTGAGCGAGAAGATATACCAAGAGATTATCAGCTCGGTGATCGGCAGGAGAGATACCCTGACCGAGATCAGTTTTGGCCAGATCCCCCCCCTTGTCAGCACAAGTATCCAGAAGCTGTTAGGCATCGATCATTTTGTGGGGATTTCCTATGTTATCGAGGGGGAGTTATATGGCACATCAATCCTTGCCATGAAACCCGGCCAGCCTGATCCATCCCTGGAACTGCTGGAATCGTTTGCGCACATTGTCGCGGTATCCCTGCGCAGGAGAAAATAACGGGGATGCCCCGGCATGAGGTCTTAGGAGTCTATGCATGGGATCTTGCAACCCGGATGATACCCGACAAAAACCGTCGCGAGGGGATCCGTTCCCGGATGGAGGAAAGTATAAAATTAACCATCAAATCCGGAACCATTACCCACCCGGATCCGGTTTACTATGAGTTCCACCGTCATGATGGGACAACTGCTATTGCCAAACAGATCGAGTTTATCGTAAAAACCTCGCACGGCCATATGATAGGGACCCTCAACCAGGATGTTACCCCGGAAAAGTGTGCAGATGAGAAAATTAAGGAGAGCGGGGAACTCTTGCGTGATATCATTGAAAAAAATCCCCTGTCGATCCAGATCGTGGACGGGGATGGTTTCACGCTCCAGGTAAACCCGGCACACACCAAACTTTTTGGTGCGGTTCCCCCGCCGGATTTTTCGATTTTTACGGATCTCGTAAATAAACATCCAGAATTTGAGGAATGCATCTTGCGGGTTAAAAGCGGAGAATCTGTTCAACTGCCCGATGTCCAATACAATGTGCATGATATCTATCCGGAGTGTCCGGATGTTCCGGTCTGGGTACGTGCCATGATTTTTCCGTTAAAAGACAAGCACGGCAGACCGGAACGGTTTGTTTTCATGCATGAAAATATCACGGAACGCAAAGAGGCCGAAGAGCGGTTGTCGGAGATCAACCGGGCTTTTCTGACATTCGGTCCCGATCCGCTGGTCAATATCGGAATTCTTACCGGGCTGGCCGGCCGGCTGCTCAGGGGAACCTGTGCACTCTATTACCGGCTTGAAGGGGGAATTCTCCGTTCCCTGGGGATGTGGAATACCCCTTCGGATTTTACCCCCTGCGACAGGCCGGAAGGACATATATGTACGAATATAATCCGGACCGGGGGGAGTTCTCCTACCATAATTTCCAATCTCCTGGAATCCACCTATGCTGATACGGACCCGAATGTCAGGCGCTATCAGTTCAGGACCTGTGTGGGTATCCCGGTAAAAATAGGCGAGAGTTTCCTTGGGGCACTCTGCATAGTGTACCAGGATGCATATTCCCCCTCCCCGCAGGATCTGGAGATTCTCGAGTTCATTGCAAAGGCGATCGCAACAGAGGATGAACGGAGAACCGCCGGGCTGGCGCTGCGGGAGAGCGAGGCAAAACACCGCATTCTTATTGAAGAATCATCAGACCCCCTTTTTACATTCACTCCTGAAGGCAGGTACACCTACGCCAACCCGGCCCTTGCAGACGTGTTCGGAAAGCCCGTCGGGGAGATCATCGGCAAAAGCATCTGGGATTTCTTTCCTCAGGAGATGGCGGACAAGCGTTTTGCAGCGCTGAGCCAGGTATTTCACACCGGCGAAAAGAATGTTGTCGAGGGCCCCGTCCCCACCGCAGATGGAGACCGGTATTACCTGACTACCATCACTCCGGTTAAAGACACGGCGGGAAAAGTGATCTCTGCAATCTGCACATCCATAGATATCACCGAACGCAAAGTGGCGGAGGAGGCGCTTTTTGAGTCTGAAAATAAATTTGCCTCCGTCTTCTATGGCAGCCCGGTTGCACTCACTCTCGTTTCGGTGACAGATGGATTATTTGTTGATGTCAATGACACCTTTGTGAGAGTTACCGGGTATTCCCGGGATGAGGTGATTGGGGTAACCTCAGAAGCCCTGGGGATTTTTGACAACAATGATGAGCGTGAGCAACTGGTCTCAACCCTCCGGGGCCAAAAGACCGTTCATGACATGGAGATCAGATGCCGCATGAAAACCGGGGAGATCCGGCCATGCCTGTTTTCATCCGGTCTCATCCTGATCGGGGGCAAGCCCCATATTTTATCCACCATCAGAGATATCACTGACAGCAAGCGTGCAGAAGAGATGATCAGATCCTCCCTTGCTGAAAAAGAAGTTCTCCTCCGGGAGATCCACCACCGGGTGAAGAACAACCTGACCGGGATTATTTCGTTAATCGATCTCCAGAGGGGCACGCTCACCGATCCGGCCGCCATCTCCCAGATAACAGACCTTGAAGCCCGGATCCGGAGCATGGCGCTGGTCCATGAATCCCTGTACCGGACAGAGAATCTTGCACGGGTCAATGTTGCCGGTTACACGGAAAACCTGACCCGGTACCTGTTCCCGGTATATGAAACAACAACCGTGATACGGACCAGCATTGAGATGGGAGATATCACCTTACCCATCGAGACTGCCATCCCCTGCGGGCTGGTCATGAGCGAGATCGTTACCAACTCGTTGAAATATGCCTTCCCTCCGACGTTCTCCTGCAGTGAGATCCGCGGGGAGCCCTGCACCATTGCGCTCACCTTGCAGCATGAGGGAAGCGACTATATCCTCAGGATCGCAGATAATGGCATTGGGATACCAGAAGGAACCGATGTTTCCATGTCGCACTCGCTGGGCTTGTACCTTATCCGGTTCATTGTTGAGCACCAGCTTCGCGGGAGCCTTGAGATCAGTACCCTGGGAGGAACAGCGTATTCCATCCGGTTTCCGGAGCCGGCAATAAGGGAGCGAATTACCCATGAATAAGGCAGACATTCTCGTTGTTGAAGATGAAGCCCTCATCGCAGCCAGCCTTGTCCATACCCTCACCTCGCTCGGCTATACCGTGCAGGAGCCCGTTTCAACCGGGGAGGACGCGATCCGGGCGGTAAAAGCCCGGCAACCGGATCTTGTGCTCATGAACATCGAGCTGATCGGGCCGATGAATGGAATCGAAGCTGCAGAGAAGATCCGGGCATTTGCCGATATTCCCATCGTGTACCTCACTGCCTATACCGATAACCTGAAACTTAAGCAGGCACAGCTCACCAACCCGTACGGGTACCTTGCTAAACCCGCCCATAACCGGGAACTCAATGCCACCATCGAGATGGCCCTGTACAAGCATGCACTCGACCGGAAACTACAAGAGAGCGAGGAGTTGTTCCGAAGTTTATTCGATAGTGCAAACGATGCAATATTCCTCCACGATTTCCTGCCGGATGGGAAACCCGGCAGATATATCAAAGTAAACGAGATCGCCTGCGAGCGCCTTGGCTATACCCGGGAAGAACTGCTCACCATGTCACCTTTTGATATTGTATCTCCCGGACACCGCCTCATTATGCCGGAGATAATCCGCACGATATACATGCAGGGGCAGGGGACATTTGATACAATCCACAAAAGAAAAGATGGAACAGAATTTCCGGTAGAGATCAACACCCGGATTCTCGAATCGAACGGAAAGGAAGTGGCACTTTCCATAGCCCGGGACATCACTGAGCGTAAGACCACGGAGTCCGTCTTCCAGGCCCTGGTCAGGAGCATGGTGGGAACAACCGGGTTCAATTCCTTAAAGAAAATTACGGAAAACATCCATTCGTGGCTCGGAGCCGAATGCGTCATGATCGGCGAGATCCAGCCGGACCGCCAGACCGTAAATGTCCTGTCCATGTTCCTTGACGGTAAGGATGTTACCGGTTTTTCCTATACCCTCAAGGGGACCCCCTGTGAAAATGTTGCCGAAAAGGGATTCTGCCTGTACCCGGATAACGCTATTGAGCTCTTCCCGGACAGTAAAGACCTCGTTGAGCTCAATATCAGGGGATACATCGGTACCCCCCTGAGGAATTACGAAGGACAGGTGATTGGGATCCTTTGTGCGCTTTTCCGGAAACCCGTAAAAGCCACTTCTTCAATGCAGGAGATCATGGACATTATCGCGGTAAAAGCTGCCGCGGAGATCGAACGCAAGCAGGCGGAAGAGACGCTGGTGGAGAGCGAGGAACGCTTCCGCATGCTGCTCCAGCATGTCCCCTCAATAGCCATCCAGGGTTATAACCTGGATGGCATTACCCAGTACTGGAACGAGGCCGCCGAAAAACTGTATGGATACACCCCGGAGGAGGCCTTGGGAAAGAATCTCATCGATCTTATCATCCCGCCGGAGTTAAAAGATGAGGTAAGAAAAACAATGGTGGATATGGAGGAGACAGGAAAACCCACCCCGGCATCAGAATTATCCCTCATGCGAAAGGATGGATCCCGCGTGGACGTATTCTCCCATCACGCTCTTGTGAAAAATCCGAAAAAGGGTATGGAGCTGTTCTGTATCGATATTGATCTTACCGAGCGCAAACGGGCGGAGGAGATGATACGGGAAAGTGAGGATCGGTTCCGCACCATCATCAACTCGATGCAGATTGGCATTGTCATCATCGATGCACAGACCCATAGGATCCTTGAAGCAAACCCGAAAGCTCTCGAAATGATCGGGAGTACCACAGAGTCGGTAACAGGTTCGGTATGTCACCAGTTTATCTGTCCTGCCGAATCGGGTAAATGCCCGGTTACAGATCTTGGACAGACGATTGATTCCTCCGAACGTGTCCTTCTCACCCACAAGGGAGAGAGATTATCCATCCTCAAGAGTGTTATCAAAATGATGCTTGGGGGAAGGGAAGTAATGATAGAATCCTTCACCGACATCAGTGACCGCAAACGGACCGAGGAGATGCTGCGGGAAAGTGAGGAGAAATACCGGACCCTGTTTGACAGTGCAGGGGATATGATCTTCATCCACGATCTGAACGGGAGGATACTGGCATTCAACACGCTTGCCTGTGAACGGCTCGGCTACACCCGCCAGGAACTGATGTCCTTCACGGTCGGAGATGTGGATTCACCGGAGAATGCTCCGCATGCACCGGAACGTATCGCCCGGCTCAAAGAACAGGTCCATATCTCGTTTGAAACAGTGCATCTGCGCAAGGATGGTTCACGTATCCCGGTTGTCGTAAGCGCGAAGCTGATCACATGGGAGGGGCAGCCGGCAGTGATGAGCATCTGCCATGACATCAGCGACCGCAAACGGGCAGAAGAAGCCCTGAATCTGGCCGGCAAAAAACTCGCACTCCTCTCCGGCATTACCCGGCACGACATCAACAACCAGCTTACGGTTCTGAGAGGCTACCTTACCATTCTCGCAAAGAAGCAGCCCGATCCAGCACTCAATGAATATATCCGGAAGGCTTCATCCTCTGCGGAGCGTATCTCTGCCATGATCCAGTTCACCAAGGAGTACGAGCAACTGGGAGTGAGTGGTCCGGTCTGGCAGGAGATTGGGAAGATTGCAAAAATGGCAGCGGTTGATCTTCTGCCGGATGGTGTCAGCCTCACGGTGAATACAGGAAGTTACGAAATCTATGCCGATCCCATGTTCATGATGGTTATTTACAATCTTTTTGACAATGCCAAACGCCATGGGGTGCATGTCACAGAGATCACTGTTTACTTCATAAAAGAGGAACACTCTGCGACACTTATCGTTGAGGATAATGGTATTGGTGTGCCTTCGCCTCTTAAGGAGACAATATTTGAAAAGGGCTTTGGGAAGAACACCGGGCTTGGCCTTTTTATGATCCGGGAGATCCTTGCCATCACCGGCCTGTCCATTCAGGAGACTGGTACTGAAGGAAAAGGTACCCGTTTTGAAATAACGCTGCCGCCCGGGACCTGGCGCGAGGGTCCGGGCTGAGATTGCACTCACCGAGTTCCTGCTCGCGATGGGCATGATCCCGGTGTATGTCCTCACGGGCACGCCCGGCAAAGCGTTTGAGGCCGAGATAAGGAAGATGCTCGAAGAGGCGGGAATTACCGGCTCGAGAGTCAAAGCGGAAGGCGACCTCTTCGAACTCCAGCAGTGGATCAAAGAGGCCCCGGTCGATCTCCTGATCGGCACTTCGTATGGGAAGTACATTGCCCGGGCCGAGGATGTCCCGTTCGTCCGCTTCGGATTCCCGATCCTGGACCGGGCTGTCCACCCGCTCATGCCGGTGGTCGGCTACCGGGGATGCCTGCGCCTGATCGAACAGATCAGCAACGCCCTCCTGGAACGCAGGGACCGCGACTGCCTGGATGAAGCATTGGAAAAACTCAGTGGCCGGTCACTGCCCGACCTCCTCGAACGGGAACGGGGCTGGCTGCTGGACGGTATGGAGGACTCGCATAAATTCAACGCGGCCGGCCGATCGTGTACGGCGAGCCTGAATTCGTGTACGCATTCTCCGGCATCTGCGTGGAGAATGGTGCCGTCCCGGTTGTCATCGCGAGCGGGACAAAGAGCAGCCGGCTTGCCGGAATGTTAACCACGCTTCTTGCTGATGCGGATGAGCAACCGGTCATCCTTGAGGAGACCGACTTTGCCGCCATCGATGAAGCAGGATTCATGGCCGGAGCAAATATCGCGATCGGCCATTCCGGGGGAAAATTCCTGACCGAACGCCGGGGTATCCCGGTTATCCGGGTGGGATTTCCCATCCATGACCGGACCGGTGGGCAGCGTTGTTGTCGGCAGGTTATGCAGGAACCTTAGCATTTCTCGACCGGTTCACCAACGCTCTGCTGGAGACCAAATCCGAATCGTACCGCGAACTGCGGAAAGAAGAGATGGGTATCCGGGAAGGTGCCTGAAATGCAAAAACCTGAAAAACATATTTTTGTCTGTTCAAGATCACGGCCCAACGGCCAGCAGAAAGGCTTCTGCCATGCGAAAGAAGGTGTCGAGATCATGAGCATGGTATACTTTCATAACAATAGCGGCTACACGCCGTTCTCAAAGTAGCCGGAATACCACAAAAGTTACCGGTTCTGTTTTTCCGGTTCAGGAATGCCCACGTTTGGATTTTCTTTAAAAAAATCCGTTTTTCATCTTCACGCATCTTTGAGGGAAAGAGCATGGGCTTGTGAGGCTGGTAGACGGTTACAAAATATTATTTAATACCGTTCACAAATTGGATGCTATGACATATTTGGGAGTGGATGTCATCACGATGCTGCGAAAAACTCGTTTGAAAGATGTGAGACTTTTAAAATACGGGTGGCTTGTATGAGAGCCCGGACTACAGTCGTTATCGTAATTCTCCTCCTTGCCATGTGCATCCTGCCGGTTGCCGCAGAGACGATCTTTATCCAGACAACACCGGATAATGTCCTGATCACAATCTCATCTGCAACAGGAACGATTGCAAGCGGCAGATCCGCTCCGGACTCTGTCCATGGCGGTTTTTGGTTCCAGGCCGACATCCCCCCGGGGAGTTATACGATCCGGGGGGAGCGGGACGGGTATATTACCCAGACGATAACAACCTCGGTCATCTCGGGTTGGTCCCCCACCGTGGCGCTGGATCTGCCCACTGCATCGGCATCGATGGGGAGAATTGTTGCTTCGACTAATGTCTGCGGAGCGGAGATCGGGTATTCTGATCCCACCAAGACAACCATCGGGTTTGGAACAACACAGGCACTGATTCCGGATACGGTACCCTGTTACTATAGCACATCGGTTCCCGCCGGCACGTATGAAATTTCTGCCGGAAAACCCGGGTACGAGACACAGCACCAGACCGTGACCGTGACAGCCGGATCGGAAACCCCGGTCAGCTTTACCCTGAACGGGCCGGCTGTTGTGACCACAACCGCCTCGGTCGGCCGACCGGGTGAATATACCCTGGAGATCAGCCCTTCACCCGCCTCGGTAAAAGAGTGTATCAGCTATGCAACGGATGAAGGAATCCTGACTCAGGGAAAGACCATCTGCACTGAATCCGAATATACCGCACAAAGAACCTCCACGCTCCTCTCCAGCCAGTACCTTGAGCTGACTGCATCAAAGAAAGGCTATATCCCCCAGACCGTAAAAATCCGGCTCTCCCCGGGTGAGATCCGGGCTGTCCGGATAACACTCCAACCTGCTGATAAGGAATTGTTCCCGACCGCTACTCCCCCGATAATTATACCGTATGATACACCTGCAAGAGAGCCCGTGAGGACGCTGACCATTGTCCCGACACGGACGGTTCTGAGTCCCGATATCGAATCCGGCAGCCGGGAGACGGCATTACCCACTGCAGCGGTTACCACAGCCCCCGCACCGGAAGCAACCGGCCCGGTTGTGACCCTTGCGCCACCGGGCTATGATGTTATCGGGGGGCTCCTGCGGTTCTTTGGCAATATCTTCGGGGGAAGGTGAACCGCCCCCGGCCATGTCAATCTCTCTTTTTTCCGGTACTTTTACGTGAATATCTTTGTCAGTGTGTCCCAAAATGAACCGGGTCCCCCCACAGATCCTTCCATGCTTCCATCTCTGCTGCCGGGAGAATTTTCCGGAGTTTTTGGATAATAAACCCCATCCTCATTACTTCCCGAAGGGCATGGGGACCGGGTGTACATTGTTGCGATAATGGCAGGAACCCCCGATTCTACCTTCACCCCATGCAGGGGTTTTTCCTTTTTTTATATACACAATCGGATCAGATCTGTTTTTCTTCACGGGCTGTGTACTGTCTGACCACTTCTCTGAGCCGGGCCATTGCGATTTCCCGATCCGCAGACCCTCGTTTCAACGGTTCCTTGCGAACCATAGCACCAGACCGAGGCTCTTCTCCATTCTGCCGGCGAGCTCGCAGGCTGGTAAGTACAGCCCCGCACACTTCTGCCACTACAAGGGCGAGCGGGAGATCCCCGCTGTAGTCCCGGAATGCAGTCCCATATAATTCCAGGATTCCTGCAGGTCCGTCCGGCCCGGGGATCTGCAACCTGAACCCGGATGGGGTCAGGTCCGGAAACGTCCCGCCACTATCCGTTCGGGGCCCAGACAGAGAGGGAGTCTCATTGACCCAGCCGGGAGAAGAGGCGAGCTCCGGAAAGAAGATTGTCCGTATGATCTTCCCGTTCTCGAGCAGTTGCAGCACAGTCTTCTCGGCAGCAAAGATGACGGTAAAGATCTCCGGAATGCGGCGCTCTGCTGCCAGCTCCTCCTGAAGCAACATAAGGCTTGAGCAGAGCTCGGGAGCCTGGGTATATGCTGCTGCCGGGTAACCGGGATCAGGTGCTGTCATCACGGATCGTGCCTAAAATGTTGGATAAAGATCGGAAAATCTCTGAAAAGATCCCGGAATATACCTGAGACTTGCCTACAAAGGCAGGAACCGGGTTCCTATCGGTCTTACGCTCCTTGAACTGCATACGGTTTAACTTCTGTTCTGATCTTTTCCCTTTCCTTATGATAAAAACTGCTGTCCTTTAAAAATCCGCATGCAGTTCAAAATGAGCATCAACCTTTCTGGGGGGGGGAAAAACTTACTAAAAAGGGAAGCACCCGTTTATCGACCAGTTTTTTATCGGGACGGGCAAGAAAAAGAAGAACAATACTGGTCCGCAATTACGGGATGTGGTTTAAATCAAGTGACCAATCGTCCGGCAGGAGTGAAAATTACCGGGATAGATATACGGTGCAATCCCTCTCCTCGTTTGCCCGCCCTCGAAAACACTCGAAATATGAGGGACTTGTCCCTGAGGGTAAATAAACCCAGATCGGGCTCCTTTTCTCTTCCCGAAATATCAGCATACACCTTAATACCGCCTAAACCCGTCCTTTTCTGTTCATAGAGAAACGGGGTCATTATTGCGCCCTGTTTACAAGAATACGGCTGGAAAGCATCTCGCCCATTGGCTGCCAAAGGCCCTTTAGTCAAATCTGTTTTCGCCGCTTGGTTTAACCCATGAAGGTCCCTTAAACCCTGCCGTAATGTGAATATGAGGGTCATTTTTCCGATGTGCTTTTTTTATAAAACAGATCCTTGAGAAAATGGACTTAGTGGACATATCAGATTACGGAGAGATTGGATATAAAAAAACTCATGTCTGGACATTTTTTAAGATCCTATCCTATGACGGCGACATGATCTATTTTGAGTCCATTTCAGGCTCTGTTAGCCAGGCTTATTATTATGTTTTCGGATTTGAAAGAAAATGGTGTCGACGCTAATGAAAAAATACTGATAAATGCTTATTTCTCGAAAATACCCCGTGGAATTGGTTTTTTAAACTGCAATTTGGCAGGCTTGCAACAGCCCCTTTTTAGGGTGGGGAGAGTAGCGAGGTCAAAGGGAAAGGAACCCCTGTTTTTGGAGATTATTAAAAATGAGACCGGACTGGATCTTATGAGAGTATGATCTCTCATTCATGTTGGATCCAGGTTCTGATTACCACAGGTGAACGATTCGAAATTATTTCCGTTTCAGCGCCGGCTCGTTCTCATCCAGAAGTTTCTGCACGAGCGCCGAATCGAGGTACGCCCGCACTTCAACGATCAACCCGCGATCGAATCGGCAGATCCAGCAGTACCGGTTGCGGAACGGGGCGCCGTTGAGTGCGGTTGACAGGGCTTCGAGTTCTACCGCAGCGGTACTCCCGGAGACAAGGATATGCGTCACCCGCAGCAGCACACCGTCTTTGAGCACCCTGTTGAGTCTCGTGAAGGTATGAGCGATAAACTCCTGCCTGCTGTGGTAGGTGCCGGCCAGCGGGTGAGTTCCCATGACCGTCCAGTCCACATCGTCAGCAACGTGCTGGAAGAAATTATCTGCGTTTCCTGATTCCAGGTGGGCGAAAAGTGTCCTGACCTGTTCTTCTGTTATGGGTTTCATCGTATTGACCTATGAGATAATCAGAGAATTATAGTTTCTTCAAGTCCTTTGAAATGCATATCTCCGGTCAGCACCTTCAGGTTGTGGATCCGGGCTGTTGCAAGGATCAGGCAGTCAACTGCGCCCATCCCATTACCTTTCTTCTTTTGTCCGGTCCTGATCGTACCAGCTGCGATCGCGATCTGCATATCGACCGGAATCATTTCAGCATGAATGAGGATGGTAGCAATGAAAGAACCGGTTTTTTCTTTTCCATAAAGATCGTTGAAACGGTACTGGAGCTCATACAGTGTCAGCACGGAGACTGCAAGCGGGGAATTCTGCTCAATGAATTCCAGTGCATGTCGTCCCCACGGACTGTTCTGGAAGATCTCGATCCAGGCATAGGTATCGATGAGGATGCCGGTCACTCAGGTATCCTCCTCTGCAACCTCACGGTCGTGGTCGCGGTAGATCGCTTCAACATTCAGATCGGGAAAAATACCGAGCAGCGAGCGGAGTGGTTTGACGGGGATGAGTTCGATGTGCCCTTTGGTTTCCCGGACCTCAAACCGGTTTGAGTTGTAATGGTCCCGGATTTTTTTGGGAAGTACCATGCGGCCGGTTGCATCTACGGTAATGACCGTGCCGGTGTCTGGCAGGTATTTTGCCATTGGTTCGTATACTCCCGTGGACTTCTTTGTTTTTCCTGTTCGCGAACTATTCTGTTTCATAGCAAACCCCTTCCCGCGTACGAGGTACTCTAGGTTTTTGGGAAATAAAAAATTTTGGTAACTACAAAAAAATGGTAATTTTTTTTTTTGGAACTATCTTTTCAGGACACGGACGCCTCGGGTATAATTATCTCACTTTGCGATGCTCTCCTTCCACCACCGCAATCTCATCCGCCGTCAGGCCATACAACCCGTACACCAGTGACTCAATCTGCCGGTCGGTCGACTCGATCTCCTGCATGATGAGCCGCTTCTCCCGCTCGGTCCTTGCATGACTCAGGTGTTGATGGAGCTCCAGCATATAAGTCACCAGGGAGACCATCCGATCGTGCCGGGCCATATCTTCCGGGTTGTCAAAGTCCGGTGTATAGATCGGGAGCGCTGCGATCCGCTCCCCTGCGTGCGCTCGCTTTTTTTCCGGGACTTCATCGGCAGTAACGCGGAGAATGAACGTGATGAGCCGGCTGTTGAGAATCGCGAGCAGGAACAAACTCGAAGAACTGATGAACCGGGTGTGGCGGTCCGGAATTGCTGCTCCATAATCAAACGTAAAGACCGGGTGTCCTCCGGAACCCGGAAAGATAATCCGGGCCTGGTCCCGGTCAAAGACGCCCGGCTCGCAGCCACACTCCCACCAGAAATCTCCCTGGTGCCTGCGCTCCTTTGCCCGCTCTGCAAACGGCTCCAGGTACCGGGCCAGGACCGGGTATTTTCTCGCCAACCATTCCCAGCAGGCATTCTCGCCCGCCCGGGCAGTTGTCCAGCCCTGCGGAATAAAAATAATTGAGCGGGACTGGTGAGAAGAGCCGTACCAGGTGATATCTCCCCCGGAAAGAAACGGACGGATGAGGGATTTGTTCTTCGGGGATGCTAGGATCAGCTCTCTTCCCTGCCGGGGATTGATCACAAACGCCTCATCCAGCCCGGTTATGATCCCGTGATGAATGCGGCCCATTACCACCTCTTTGAGGGGAGTACCGGTACTGTGAACTTTCCGTAAGAGATCCGCACGACGGGTATCACGGAGCGTCCAACCCCCGGTACCCAGCACCCCTTGATCGAGCGGGAACCGGCAGGTCCGGACCTGCACCTCCAGTGGCCGGGTGTCGGTGAGTGCCAGCGGGGCAGCGAAAAATGCATGTGTGGGCGGGCTGCGGGTGATCCGCAATATACAGAGGGAGGAATTTTGTTTGTCCTCCGCAATTTTGCCGGAATCGGTGATCTCTTCGATCTGGTACAGCAGCAGATACTTTCGCAGTGGCGTGCCGGATCTGGCCCGGAGCCAGCGGTTACCCGCAATGCAGCCAAGCGTACCGCCCGGGCAGAGGAGCGATAGGGCCCGTTCGATGAAATACGCCGGGCGATCCCCCTGCTGTTCATAGGTGGAATAATGGCGCTGGAAATACCGGTGCACCCACTCGTTCGGCTGGAGCGGACCGTCCGGCAGGTTGCCGAGCACCAGGTCAAATCCTCCCGGCTGCATGACTTCGGGAAACACACTCTTCCAGTCAAGCGGGTTGATCCGGTGACGTTCATGTGCCGGGGAGAACGCGATCGAATCATCGGACTCGACATCCGACGCAATCAGGGAGTTCCCGCATACAATATTCCGGTGAAGCGCCCGAAAGACCGCACCTGCAAGACGCAGGAAAGGTTCTGGTAAGGTTTCAGACCGTTCATCCGTACAGAGTTCGAAGAAGAGGAGCATCTTTGCCGCAGCAACGGCATGCGGATCGAGATCCACCCCGTGGACTGAGTCAATAAGGTGCTCCTGCCGCTCGGCAAACGTATGCCGGCCCCTGCCGGTATGGGTGAGGCACTCCTGGTATGCACGGAGGAGTACCCTTCCTGAACCACAGGCCATGTCGAGGATCCGGACGGGAAGCGGGTCAGCCGGGTGCCGGTTCGCGTATACTCCTGCAAGCGACTGGTGGACCATGAATCCAATCATTTCCGCAGACGGGGTGGGAGTCCCCTGCGACTGGATCGTGTCGCGGGTCTCGACAATTACTGCCTGGTCTGCCGAAGAACGGCGGACTGCGCTCGTGAAGTGCTGATCGAACACTTCCGCGATTGTTTCGTTATCAAGAGTGGTGAAATCGTACTGCCGGTCCGGTTCACAGAACCGCAGGAGAATTTTTTGTATCACACGATCTTCGGGAAGAACCGTGTCCCCGGGGAGCTTCTGTCCGCGGCCGGTTACGGAAGATTCTGTCCACGGATCTTCATCCGGCAAAAAATCCAGGATGGCCGTGAGGGGATCTGCTGCCCCCTGGATCCGCAGGAGTGTGCCGGCCGGGAGGAGTCCGCGATCTTCGGCAATGCGCAGGAAGAGGAGACGACCGATGATCCGGTCTGTGGCTGCCGCGAGCGTATCGCTCGGCTGGCCCGGGTTATTCCGGGCAATGCTGCGGGCAAGCTGTTCACGCCACCGGTTGAGATCGTGGAGAAGGGCAGTCCGGGCACAGCCGGGAGAAGAATGGTCCGTATCGTTGACTGGATTTGTGTCCTTACCCGGCATTGTTGTAGTACTGTACTGCCGGGAAAATAACTGTGTTGATGGAGAAAAAAGTGAGGGGATGGTTTTTTTAAAACCCGATCCCCACTTCCCCGCCCGTCTCGCCCGATGGCTCCTTCCCGGTAATGGTGAGCATCAGCACAATGCCGAGGATCTCCAGACACATGCAGAAGAGGAATGCAGCATCAAAAGCACCCGCGAGATCCTTTGTGGATATGGCATGCGATGAGACTTCGGCCAGTTTTGGCCCGGCGGCGATCGTAGCGACCAGCATTACCACGGCAACCCCGAGCGATGACCCGAGATTGGTCATCATCTTGACAAGCCCGCTCGTGGACCCCCGGTCTTTTGCCTCGCACTCGCCCATCACGGCACTGTTCAGCGGCGAGAACGCGATGCCGGTTCCTGCACCGAGTAAGAAGAGGTAGATACCGATATGGCCCACGCTCGTCTCGGCAGAGATCGTGGAGAGGAGGAAGAGGGCAACCGTGCAGATTGCAAAGCCGGTAATGATCGGCTTTTTTGTCCCAATCACATCGGAGATCTTTCCGGCAAGGGGAGCGGTCAGGATCATCCCGACCGGCAGGGTGAGCAGGATTGTACCGGCATTCCCCGCGGGAATCTTCTTGACCAGCTCAAGATAGAAGGGCATGATGACCATGACGCCGGCCATTGCCATGTTGATGAGCAGCACGTTTACGTTCTGGAGCGAGTAGGCCCGGTTGGCAAAGAGGCGGGTGTTGATCAGCGGCTCTTTTCCCCGGCGTTCCTGCATGATGAAGAGGCACCAGAAGATCGCCGAGATCACCAGGGCAATCATCCCGAGCCGGGAATTGCTTCCCTGGACCGAGGTCAGGCCAACTATGAGTGAACCCAGTGCAACAAATACCAGCAGCACACCCAAAATATCGATCTTTGCTTTCGGGGAGACCGGTGCCTGCGTGGGGAGGATATGCATACCCAGAATGATCGCAATGATTCCCACCGGCAGGTTTACCAGGAAGATATACTGCCAGGAAAATACGCTGGTGAGAAATCCCCCGAGAACCGGGCCCAGCGCAGCCCCGAGCATGGTGAACATGGCAACAATGCCCAGCGCCTGTCCCCGCAGGGATGAGGACAGGTACGAGGTGACCATGACGGCCCCGAGCGCCGAGATGACTGCCCCGCCTACGGCCTGGAGCATCCTCGATGCAATGAGCACCTCAATGGTGGGGGACAGACCGCAGAGAGCGGACCCGGCCGTGAAGAGGGCAAAACCGCAGAGAAAAAGATTCCGGTACCCCTTCATATCCCCGAGGCGCGATGCTGCGAGCAGGAGGCTGACAAGGACGATAAGGTACGCGTTGAGCACCCATGACGCCATCACGGTAGAGATCTCAAAGGATTTCGCAATCGCGGGAAGGGCGATATTCACAATCGTGGCATCGAGGCCGGCCATGAACGATCCGAGCGCTATAACGATAACGATCATCAGATCCTTTGAAGACATTTTCTGGGAGGATGTTGTTTCACTCATGCATATCAGAACCCGAAAAGGAAAATGGTGTTTTTCGCATAAGAATGCTTCCTCACGGTTTTTTGCGGATTAAAAGAGTGAGGAATATCCCGGAATTAATGCCGGTATACCGGCATTCCGATAAGAGTGCTGATCTAAATCCGTCTGCTTATTACGGATTTTTTCTTAAACGGTACGACCCCTCAGGTACTGCCATCTCGAACCGTGCACCCGTTCCCGGCTTACCGCTCTCCCGGATCGTAATGCCGGTGATCGCGAGGATCTCGCGGGCAAGGAAGAGACCCATACCGGAATTCTTCCCATAGCCGCGCTCAAAGATCTTCTCCTTGTCGGCAACCGGTATACCATCGCCATCATCATCGCAGATGATCAGGGGGTCGTCTCCGGATTCCTGAACAGAGAACCGGATGGTCGTGATCTTCCCGCCGTGCCGGACTGCATTGTCCATCAGGTTGTAAAAAATCCTGGCGATAAGAGGATCGGCAAAAACTTCTGCACCTGCCGGGAGATCGTTTATCACCCTGACCTGCCCGAGCGGGGCACCCTTTGCCGCCGCGTCTACGAGTGCCCGGCAGTCCTGCCAGACCGGGGCATTGACACCGATCTGCTCATATTCACGGGTGAACTGTATCATGGAAGAGATTCTCTCTGCAGCAGTGTTGATCTTCTGGAAATATTTATTGAGAGTGGGATCCGGCTGTCTCTTCTCCAGGAGGGTTGCATATCCCTGCAACGCTGTCAGCTGGTTATTGATGTCGTGCCGGGTGATGGAGGAGAGAAGGTTGAGCTTCTTGTTCGCCCGGTGCAGCGCATCCTCTGTCCGTTTGCGATCGCTCATATCCGATGCAATGCTTAGCAGTACCGTCCTGCCACCCCATTCCATGATCTTTGCGTTTACATGGAGGGGGAATATTGAACCGTCTTTCCGGAAATGCCGGACATCAAATTCTGCAATTCCCCGGTCACGAATCCGCTGCATCCGTTCCGCAATCAGCTGCTCACTCTCCGGTACGTCAATTTCATGCAGATTCTTTGCGAGAAACTCCTCGCGGGTATACCCGTGGAGCCGGAGCGTCTGGTCGTTGACATAGAGGATTTTACCGTCAAAGTTATGGACGATGACGGAAGCCGGGGCATCATCCGCTATCCGGGCAAGGAGCCGGATGTATTCTTCTGTCTGCTTGCGGGTGGATATATTCCGGGCATAGATCCGGACAACCCGCAACTCTTTGTCCAGGGTAATATCTTCAGAAAATATCTCAGGGCCCAGGGGAATTTCACGGTAAATCCGGGGATCATTGCCTTTCTCAAGCAGCCTTATGATCTCTGCCTTGTCCTCAGGAATGAAGAGCGTGGGATCATCGGGAAGGTTCAGACCTTTAAGGATCGTCCGGGTTGCAGGATTGACATACATGACCGTCCCCTTCGCGTCAAGCTCGATGATCGGGTCAGGGTTCAGCTCCGGGAAACTCGCCAGCCACTGGATTCGCTCCTCTGCCAGTTTGCCTTCGGTGACATCCTGGGTTACGACCACGGCACCGTCAACGCTCCCGTCGCTTCTTAAGAGGGGCAGAACCGAATTGAGGACAACTTTGTGCATGCCGCCGGAGCACTCGATCTCAAGCTGCTCGTCAAGTGTGGTTTTGTGGTTCCTGATTGCCCGTGTTCCTGCCCAGTCAGGGGTTTCTATCAGGGATCCGTCTTCAAGTCGCCAGCACTTGTTTTGGGGGAACTGACCCGTGCCCATGGAAGATGCCCTGCCCCAGATTCGCTCCGCCTCCGGGTTGATGGCAACAACCATTCCTTTCCCGTCCAGGATAAGCACACCTACCGGAAGGATCTCTATCACGGTTTTAAAGAGTTGCTCACTTTTGCGCCGGGCTCTCTCAGCCTGCCTGATATCGGTGATGTCGCTGATTGCCACCCGTATCGATGGTTCTTTGCTGCCGGTAAGCCTGATCCCTTCCACCCGGGCATGGAACGTGGCCTTGTCACCCCGTTTGAGCATGAGGGTGGCATTGAGTTTCTTTTCAGACCTGAGAAGGTTTATGAAAAACTGGTCCCATATTTCATAATCTTCAGAAACGATCCAGGATCTGAACCGTGCAGTGATGAGTCGGATGCGGTCAACGCCAAGAAGGGTCGCAGCCGTCAGGTTCGCCTGTAAGATCAGGGCCTTTTCATTCAGGGTGAGATAGCCCAGCGGGGCAAACTCATAGAGGTCAAGGTACTTGTCCCGCGATTCCTCCAGCTCAAGATGGGATCTCCTGAGTTCTTCTGCCTGCGTCTCGAGCTCGATCTGGTGTACCTGCAGCTCGTGGACCAGTTGCTCAGGAGTCTGCTCTTTTAAGTAGGGAGAGATTTTCTGTGAGCGATCGAGTTGCTCCTCTGCATAGTCCCTTAACAACCGATCGATGCCCGATGGTTCCGGATTTTTCTCTTCTGACTTTTTTTTATCCGGTTTGTTCTTTCCCGCAATCATTCACACCCTCGTGTTTTCATCCCCGGCCATTCGCCACGCCCCTTTGGGTACCGTCAGCTCGAACCGTGCACCTTTGCCAATTTCTCCGGTCTCTTGGATCGTAATGCCGGTAATGTCGAGGATCTCCCGCACCAGAAAGAGCCCGAGACCCGTATGTTTGCCAAATCCCTGTAAGAATATCTGTTCCTTCTCCTGTGCAGGGATACCAGTTCCATTATCTTCCCATATGAGCGTGAGATCTTCTGAGAATATTTTATACAAGACTTCAATCTTATTTACCCGTTCTCCATGGCGGACTGCATTGTCAAAAAGGTTTTCAAATACCTTGCCGAGCATCGGATCGGCGAAGATCTCAAGTTCTTGCATGTCGGGGGCGATGACATGAATTTCGGGAGTGTGGGTGTACAGGAGGAGGGGAGAGACTTTCTGCCAGCCTGCAGCCTTGACCCCGAGGTCCTGGTACGTCCGGGTGAAGTCGATTATATTTCGAATATCACGGGCTGCCTGCATGGATTTCTCCAGGTGTCCGAGCAGCAATGGTTCAGTAAGTCTTCTTTTTACCTGTTCCAGGTAGCCGAGCAGCACGGTCATCTTGTTTAAGATATCGTGCCGCGTGATGCTGCCCAGCAGGTTGAGTTTTTTATTGGCGAGAAAAAGTGCCTCCTCCGCCCGTTTGCGCTCGGTCACATCATGGGCGATAACGCAGACAAGGGCATTTTTCCCGCTGCGCTCTATTATACCTGCGCTCATCTCGACATGGAGCTCGGAATGATCCTTGCACCGGCACCTCTGCTCACCAAGGCTGAACTGGCGTTCGGTGGCAATTTTCCGCAGTTTTCCATTGATGTCCTGAGGCTCGTGAGCCATGAGGTCATAGAGGGTAAGAGTCTTAAGATCCTCATCCAGATACCCGAACAATCGTTGGAATGCAGGGTTCACCTCGAGAATCTTTTTTGTATTGCAATCAACAATGACAATGGCCTCTCCTGCCTGGGTGACAACTGACCGGTACCGTTCTTCGCTCTCCCGGAGCTGGCGGTCGATCCGGTTCTTGTACAGGGCCATCCGGATGGTGGCATTGAGCTCCCGGTTCTGGACGGGCTTGACAAGATAGCCATAGGGTTGGGTGAGCTCTGCCTGGGCAAGGCGCTGATCATCAGCGTAGGCGGTGAGATAGACTACGGGGATGTTGACAATTGCCCGGATCTTTTCTGCAGTTTCGATCCCGTTCATGGGCCCGATCAGCTCGATATCCATGAGCACGAGATCGGGAGGATCAGAAGTTACCGAACTGATCGCGTCCTTGCCGGTGGAAACGGGTTCCTGCACCGTGTAGCCGAGTGAGGTGAGGGTGTGGACGAGGCTGGCTGCGATGAGGGCTTCGTCTTCAACAACAAGGATTGTTGACTTATCCATCGTCTTTTCGCTCCTTACCTTCCGGTTCTGAAAACCGGATCGTGTATTTGGTTCCTCTCTCCGGGTTGATCTCCAGGGTTCCCCGCAACTGGTGCTTTACAATGAACCCGATGAGATACAGGCCAAGAGAATGCGTTGCAGCACCATCAGCCCCTTTGGGTATACCAATCCCGTTATCTGATATCGTGAGACGATAATCTTTGCCCTCACGGGACAGGGTAAGTGCAATGGTGCAGGGCTCGTTCCTCTCACTGCTGCAGGAAAATGTATCCGGGAAGGCATACTTCAGGGCGTTGGTCACGATCTCGCTCATGACCATACCGCAGGGGATGGCCGTTGCGATGGGCATCTTTACCTCACCCATCTCGATCCTGCACCGGATATCTACACCCTTGCTGTATACCTGGAACAGGTACCGGGTCAGGTTCTCTGAATATTCTGCAAAATTGATTTCTGCGAGGTCTTTTGTCAGGTACAGCGATTCATGGACCAGCGCCATGCTCCGCACCCGGGTCTCCAGGTCCCTCAACAGGGAGATGTTCACCGGATTGGTGAGAGTGTCGATCTGGAGATCGATTAAGGAGATGATCCCGGAAAGGTTGTTCTTGACCCGGTGGTGGATCTCCCGGAGCAGGACTTCCTTTTCGGCAAGGGCAGACCTGATGGTATCTTCTGCATCTTTCCGTTCCGTGATATCTTCAGCAGAGCCAAGAATCTGCCGCACGGCTTCCTGCTGATCGCGAAGGAACACAATATCCCGGCTGTGGAGCATACGCCATCTGCCATCCGCATGCTTCATCCGGTACTCGCATGTCAGGATCTCGCCATCTTTTGCGGATTTCATCTGCTCATGGTGACGGGCCACCGTTTGTGCATCCTCGAGATGGAGGATATTTTCAAACAATGCCGATCCATATATCCGGAGTTGTTCTGGGGTGTATCCTAAGAAATCCAGGATCTCCCGGTTGGTATACACGTTGCGGTGCTCGTTCAGGTCATAGATATAGATCAGCGTGGGCGTTGATTCGAGAACGCTGCTGATAAAATGCCTGTTCTCCTGGAGAACCTCTTCAGCTTTTTTGCGTTCGGTGATGTCATGGGAAATTCCCAGGATGGCAAACGGGCGGCCATCTGCCTCCCGCAGAAGTCGTGCGGAGTTCTCAACCCGGATGATCGAACCATCCTTACAGTATTCGTCGGTTTCAAAAAAGACAGAGCGATCGGGGTCTGCACTTCCGGTGGCTTCAAGAGCCATCTCCTCCTCAAGACGCTTAATGACCGTAGCAACCGATTCAGGCGTCATCATCTGGTCCATGGTCTGGCCGATTGCCTCCTCCGGGGTAAAACCCCGCATCTTTTTCACGGACGGGCTCATGTAGGTGAGGTGTAAGTCCATGCCAAAGATCCAGATCGTATCGGTGGTATTTTCTGCTATGAGCCGGTACTTCTCCTCGCTCTCAAGGAGGGCTTCCTCTGCCTGTTTGCGCCGGGTGATATCGCGGGCGGCAGCAAAAATACCCTGAATCGCTCCGGATGCATCCCGGTAGACGGTCGCATTATACAGGACAGACGTTATCCTTCCATCCTTATGCCGGACCTCAAGCGGGTAATCCCTGACACTTCCTTCCTCAAACACCGCCTGGTACCCTTTCTGGGCAATTCCGGGTTGAGTGAAATAGTCTGAGAAATCGGTCCCGATAAGGTTCTGACGGGGCTGGCCGGTCACCTGCTCGGTTGCCACGTTCACATCCATGATCTTTCCTTCAGGAGAGATCGTGACGAGCGGATCCAGGCTCGCCTCGATCAGCTTCCGGTTATAATCACCCAGATCCCTTATCTCGTGTTCAATTTTTTTCTGGAGGGTGATATCGGTCTGAACCGACAGGGAATGAAGGATCACGCCATCCGGGCTTCTGACGGCTTCCGTGTTGAGGAGTACGATTCTTTTTTCGCCCGTACTGCCAATTATGGTCATCTCCTCGTCCTGAATGCGTCCGGACTCCTTCCATTTCGCGAACAATTCTCTCATCTTTGCCTGGGATTCGGGGGCATAGATCGCACTGAGCGGAGAACCGATCATCGCATCTTTCTCACGATTGAGAATGTTCAGCGCAGCATGGTTGAGATCCAGGATCTTTCCTTCAGGAGAGATCAGGTAGCAGTAGTGGGGATTATTGTCAAAGAATATGTGGAACTTTGATTCACTCTCGCGGAGTGCCTCTTCCGCCCGTTTGCGTTCAGTGATATCCATGCCGTATGAGATCGTTCCATCATGCTGCCCGTCAACCCGGATCTCGCTGTTCTTCCAGACAATATAGCGTTCCTCACCGGTTTTTGTGAGGATCGGGTTTTCAAAATGTTCCGGGAGACCTCCGGCAAGCAGCCGGTTGAACTCTTCCCAGACACCGGGATACCGCTCTCTGGGTACAATTACCTCGAACCAGTTGCGCCCGGCCAGCTCCGCAGCGGTATACCCGGTGATCTCTTCTGCGGCCTCGTTAAAGATGGAGATCGTCCCGTGTTTGTCAAGCCCGACAATCATCGTGTTTGCGGTCTGGATCAGGGTTTCCGCATACTCTTTGGCGGATTTGAGGGAAAGCTCTGCCAGTTTCAGATCCGTGATATCCTCTGCAATGCCGGCTACGCGAAATGTCTTTCCCGTTTTATCGGCAATCGGGAAATTCCGTGACCGGACCCATCGCACGGTACCGTCGGGCAGGACAATCCGGTAATCCATATTAACAAAAATAGCGTCTTCGAATTCTTTCCGGATGGATTCCTGTAACCGGGGCAGGTCATCCGGGTAAACGGCTTCGAGAAATGAATACGGGTTGTCCATCAGTGACTGGCAGGATCGTTTCCAGATCGCTTCATAGGCCGGGCTGACGTAGATGAACCGGTTCAATGCCCGGTCGTGAATATAAAAAACACTCGTGATGGTCTCGGTGACCTGGCGGAGGCGCTCTTCGCTCTCCTGTAATGCCTGATCGGCCCGCCGGCGCTCCGTGATATCGTACATGGTCACGAATACCTGGTACGGTGTCGTTTCCCCGCTCCGGAACTGGGGTTCCGCATTGGCGCTGATCCAGGTGAAGTCATCCCGTCCCGGATTGTACACCCCGACAATCAGATCTTTGACGGGTTTTTGGGACCGGAACGCGATCATGGAGGGGTGTTGCTCAGGAGGCAGGAGTTCCCCGTCTTCTGACACCACTTTCCAGCGGGGATCATAGGAGTCCCTTCCCAGGAACTGTTCACGGGTCAGGCCAAACATCCTCAGGGCTGCCGGGTTCGCATCAATAAGGGCGCCATCAGCGTGCTGGTAAAAAACCCCGGGGGCCATGCTCTCAAACAGGGTCCGGAATTTCGTCTCGCTTTCCCGCAGTGCCTCTTCTGCCTGTTGCCTGCGCAACGATGCTGCTACAATGTGCGCGAACGATTCCAGAAGTTCTGTTGGGGGATCTGCCAGGCCGGGCTTTATTCCCATTACCGATGTACCATACAGCTCACCATCGATCACATGGGCAATATGAATGAAATGATCGATCCCTGCAAGGCTCTGGATACTTGCGCTGATCGCAGGTGGGATCTGCCCGTAACTTAATTCGGTTATTGTCCGTTTAGTACCGACGATATTTTGGGTGATGTCCAGGTACATCTCTTCGCTGATCGGGTACTGGATATCGTCCAGTCCCTTCCCCAGTAACCCGAGTGCAGTATCCACGGCGCCCGGCATACCTTCCAGCATTCCCGGTGCGAGCTCAATTGCCGAGACTTCGAGCTGTCGTTTCACCGGGTCGTATACGGTAAATATCGTTACAACTGCAGCGGACATCCCGGAGAGAATTTTTGCAGCTGTTTTCTCAACATGCTGACCCGAGGGCAGCTCTGCAAACCCCCGTTCCATCCGGTTGAGCGCTGTCAGGTACCGGTTGTTTCGCTCCAGTTCCTCTTTGCTCTCCCGTAGCGCTTCTTCTGCCCGCTTGCGCCCGGTGACGTCCCGGATGGAAATGAGGTCTGAGGGTTTCCCCTCATAACTGATGACCTTGCCAATGCTCTCCACCCAGAATTTATTCCCTTTTGCCGATATCGCATGGTATTGCGCAAGGTATGCATCGTGACCCTGGGCTACCTGCATAAAGTCCCTTGCGACATCCTCCCGGGACTCCGGTGCGATAAATTCCATCACATTCCTGCCAATGAGTACCGCACAGGTATCGGCTTCTATCGTGCGAGCAGCCGAATTGTTTGCAAAAAGGATTGTCCCCTGTAAATCAAGGATCAGGATTCCTTCAAGGGAGTGCTCAACGAGAGACCGGAACTTCTCTTCACTCTCCCGCAGTGCTGTTTCAGCCTGCCTGCGCCCGGTGAGATCGATATCTATGCAGAAGAGTTCCTTTCCCCCCGAAGATTGTTTGACGATTGCATGACTGGAAAAGACCGCCACGCGGGACCCATCCTTCCTCATGAGGGATAGTTCTGACGCCGGAATGGGTTGGCCGGTATCCGCCATGAACGCAATCGCTTTCCGGACATCATCCTGCATTTCCGGTGGGATGATCAGTTCGACAAGGTTCTTTCCAATGGCCTCACCAGCGGTATACCCGTAGAGACTTTCGGATGCAGCATTCCAGTATTGCGTTGTGCCATCCATACCGTAACCCTGTACCGCTATGGACGGGATATGCTGGAGCAGCATCCTGAACCGCTCCTCGCTCTCCCGCAGTGCATCCTCTGCCTGTTTACGGTCGGTGATGTCGCGGATACTGGCCCCGATCTTTACGCTATTCCCTGTCTTAAAAATGAATGAATTTTCCTGTACTATTTTATGTGACCCATCGGCGCATTTAATTGTATTTTCCCCGCTCATCCCCGGCCAGCTGTTTTTTGATTCTAAAATATTTTTCACAAAATTTTTCAGGTTTTCAAATAATACCGGCGTCTTTTGTTCATCGGGAGTCAGCCGGTACATCAGTTCCCAAATGGGCTTTCCAATAATTTCGCGATGCAGTATCCCGGTGACAGACTCCATACTCTTGTTCCAGATAGCGACATTTCCCTGCTCATCTGAAATTATGATTCCATCAAGCGATTGCTCTACGTGGGTCCGGAATTTCTCCTCGCTCTCGCGCAGGGTCTCCTCAGTTTTTTTCCGTTCGGCAACCTCTGCACGTAAATCCCTGTTGACCTCGGAGAGTTGATCCGTACGTTCATCTACCAGCCTCTCCAGATTGTCCCGGGCATCGCTGAGCGATTTTTCTGCCCTCTTGCGTTCGGTTATATCATTTGCATAGATCCGGACGGACGAGAATTCCGGGATGAAAAAAACCGTGGCCTGGAATACCCGGTCCTGGACCCTGATATTCCTCACTTCCTCTTTTGATTCAGTTATCGCAGTTCCGTCAAGACGCTCACGGATATCCCGGGGGATGAAAACAAGGGGATCTTGCTCCCCCGTCACTTCAAGGAACCGGAGGGTTGCCGGATTTGCGTACAGGATCTCACCATGAGCGTCAGCTTCAAGAATAATGAGCGGGGTGAGCCGGGGAAATGAGGCGAGGTGGGTTGCATGCTCTTCCGCCCGCCGTATGTCTGAAATATCACTTACGGCAAGGCGTACGGAGATCGTTTCTTCACTGCTGTCGGTGAGCCGGATGCCTTCGAGCCGGGCCGGGAACGCTGCCCCGTCACCCCGGACAATCGTGAGCATGCAGGACTGCCGGTCGTCCTGTTTGAGGATACCGGTGAAATACCGGTACCACGAATCCTGGTCTTGGGGAGCAATGAATTTACTGAACCGTGCCGTGATCAGGTTTTTTCGCTCAGCTCCAAGGATCACTGCTCCGTTAAGGTTCACCTCAGTGATCATCGCCTTGTCAGTGAGTGTAAGATAGCCAAGCGGGGCAAATTCATACAGGTCAAGGTACTTGTCCCGCGACTCCTCCAGTGCAAGATGAGCACGCCTCAGTTCTTCAGCCTGCGTCTCGAGCTCGATCTGGTGTACCTGGAGTTCGTGGACCAGTTGTTCCGGCGTCTGCCCTTTCAGGTCGGCAGAACGCTTCGGAACGCGGGCGAGCTGCTCTTCAGCTGCATCCCTCAGGGAGTGTCTGTCTCCCGGAGTACCGGGATTTTTCTCTTCCGGCTTCTTCTCCCCCGCAGCCATGTCAGTCCCTCTTTCCGGAGGTTCGCCATGCCCCCTCCGGTACCGTCATCTCAAAGCGTGCACCCTTGCCCGGTTCGCCGGTTTCCTTAATGGTGATGCCGGTGATAGAGAGGATCTCCCGCGATAAGGCCAGACCGAGCCCGGTATTCTTCCCAAACCCCCGCTCAAAGATCAGATCCTTTTCTACTGCAGCGACACCGTCACCATCATCTTCGCACACAAGGATCTGATCGCCAGCGCCAGCATGATCCTCAGCAAGGAACCTTATGGTCGTGATCCTGCCGCCATACCGGGCTGCATTATCCATCAGGTTGTAAAAGACCTTGATTACCAGCGGATCGGCGAACACTTCTGTCCCCGCAGGAAGATCGTTTTGTACCCCGACCTTGCCGAGCGGGGCCTGCTTTGCCGCAGTATCAACAAGCATCCGGCAGTCCTGCCATGCGGATGCCTTGGCACCGATGCTGTCGTATTCTTTGGTGAACCGGATCATGGAAGAGATCCGTTCAGCAGCGGTTGACAATTTTGAGAAATACTCGGCAGATGCTGGATCGGGCTGCTTCTTCTGCAGAAGGGTGAGGTATCCCAGCAGTATGGTCATCTGGTTGTTGATGTCATGCCGGGTGATGGAAGAGAGCAGGTTGAGTTTTTTGCTCGCCAGTGCCAGCGCATCCTCCACAAGTCTGCGGTCGGTGATATCCCGTATACTGCACTGGATGACCGAAACGTGTGGGTCAATGGAATAGACATTGCTGACAAACTCAACTTCAATTTTCTTGCCGTCTTTTGTCTCAAGCGGGAGATCCTCATACCGGATGTATTCCTTTTTCTGTAATTCCTCAAACGCGAGCTTTG